>NZ_JBLFFN010000004.1:323945-463148 GCF_051400855.1 Variovorax stachyos
GGAGCTGGAGCTGGAGCTGGAGCTGGAGCTGGAGCTGGAGCTGGAGCTGGAGCTGGAGCTGGAGCTGGAGCTGGAGCCGGAGCCGGAGCCGGAGCCGGAGCCGGAGCGGGCGTTGGAGTCATGCACGACTTCGCCGTGAAAGGCGCGGGGTCCGACCCGAAGAAGGCGTTGGTGCAGCTTCCGCTGCCGCTCACTGTCCGTGTGACCCAGCGCGTGTCTGCGCCGTAGCGGACCAGCGTCCCTGTCGGAACCGTGAAGCTCTCGCCTTCCTTCGCGAGCGTGGTGTATGTCGGCGCCGGTGCAGGAGCGGGAGCCGGCGCAGGTGCCGGTGCAGGTGCCGGTGCAGGTGCCGGTGCAGGTGCCGGTGCCGGTGCAGGCGCAGGTGCAGGTGCAGGTGCAGGTGCAGGTGCAGGTGCGGGTGCGGGTGCGGGTGCAGGTGCAGGCGCAGGCGCAGCACTCGCGAAGCAGGACTTCGCGGTCATCGGTGCCGGATCGGCGCCGAAGAACGTGCTGGTGCAGCTCGCGCTTCCCGCGACGGTCTTGCTGGTCCAGCGGGTGTCCGCCCCGAAGCTCACGAGGGTCGCGCTGGCCATGCTGAAGCTGCCGCCCTCGTTGGCGACCAGCTTGTCGCCGGAAGCCGGCTGGCTGCCGGGCACGACGCCCCCAACCTGCGGCGTCAGCACCTCGCACGTCTTCGCCAGGCCGGGAGCCGGATTGGCACCGAAGAACTCGTTGCTGCATGCCACGGTGCCGGACGCCGTCTTCTGCACCCAGCGGCTGCCGGTGCCATAGCGCACCGTCGTCGCCGCTGGCAGCGTGAAGCTCTGGCCCTGGTGGACCGCCTTGGCCCAACTGGCATCGACCTTCATGATCTTGGCTACCGAGGGCACGCCGGCGCTATCGATCACGAAGAGCATGTAGTAGCCGATCGGCACCGTGTTCGGCCCTTCGTTCAAGGTGATGCTCACGTTGGAGCTACCTGCCGCCTGCGTGAAGGGCAGCTCCAGGAAGCGCTGCTCGAAGTTGGTTGAATGGGTCACCGAGCCGGTGCGGACCAGCGTCACGCGCTGGATAGCCCGGCCCGATGCCACCGTGATGCCGAAGGTCGACCCCAGGTCCACGGTGGCCGGCGCCGAGTTGATCAGCGGGCGCGCCTGCTTCTGGCCGTTGCTGTCGAAGAGATAGGGCGGCGAGTAGATCTCGGCGTTGAGGTTGACCACCGGCCCTGGCGAGCCGCCGCCGACGGAGAGCACCGTGGCATCCGGAAGCAGGATCGCGGAAGAGTGATAGAGGCGCGGCTTGGCGGCCGAGGCGCCAGTCGTCCAGCCGTTGGTCTTCGGGTCCCAGATCAGGGTGGAGAAGGCGGTATCGACCAGCACGTTGTCTTCCGACGAGCCGCCGGTGACGGCGACTTTCCCATCGGCCAGCACGGTCGCCGTGCCCCAGACGCGGTTGGTGCCGGGCCCCGCGATCGGTGTGATGACCGGGGTGGCGCCGTTCACGTCGACCACCATCGCGCCGCCTTCGTCATCGACCATCATCATGCGGCCGCGGTCGAAGAGAGCCCAGGGCAGCATCCAGTCGGTGTTCCTGGGCAGCGTGCCGATGGTGTCCATCGTCTCGGCTTCGACGTCGAGGCTGTAGAGGGTGCTGCCGCTCGCAATCACGACCTTGCCGTTCGGCGCCAGGAAGCCGCGCGGGTAATACCAGTCCGCAGGCCAGTTGGCGATCTTGGACAGCGTCCGCCAGCCCGATCCGGGCGTGTAGAGCTCCGGCGGCCCGGCGCCGGCGGCGGTTTCGTCGATGCCGGCGGCGGTCAGCACCCGGCCGTCCGCCAGCGGGAACAGCGAGCCGTACCAGCGCGCGTACTGCATGGGCGTGCCGGAGGCTTTCAGTTCCAGCAGCACCGGGTCGAACAGGTTGGTGTCGCGCACGCCCAGGTTCACCGGCGTACCGTCGTTCAGGCCGCGGGTGTCGCCGCCCGCGAGCAGCACCTGGCCCGTGGTCGGCAGCATCACCTGCGCGTTGCAGAAGAGGTCGGTGCGGGTGGAATGCTGCAGCAGGCTGTGCGCGTTGGTGGCGGGGTTCCAGACGTCGTAGTAGAGCTGCGCGCCCTGGTTGCCGTCGGGGTCGGTGCCGTAGCTCATGATCTTGCCGTCCGGGGTCAGGATGGCGTGGATGGCATTGATCGGCCAACTGCTGGCGGAAGACCACTGGCCCAGCACCCCGGGCCCTGCAGAAGTGCCCGCCTGCAGCTCCGACTTCTTGCTCCTGGGGCCGTCGCCTCGGTCGATGGGCGCCGGCACGTCGCGCTCGCGGGCGCGTTCACGCTCGATGTCGAGCAGGGTGCGCACGGCGCGCCGGGGCTTGCCTGGCTTGGCCGCCGCATCGCTGCCGCTCGAGCCGGTCTGGCCACCGCTGCTGCTGCTTTGCTCCGGCGCCGCGCCCGAGGTCGCTGACAGTCCGGAGGTTGTACCGCCACCGCTGCCTCCCCCGCATCCTGCTATCAAGGCCCCCACCGAAATTGCGATCAGGGTGAGGCGAAACGAAGAAGAGGAAGAGGAGGAGGGGGAGCGCTGCGGCGGCATCTGTGATCAGGTCAGGTTTGTGAGGATATGAATGCTTTGTAGTTATATCCGCTCAAACGTAACGTCTGCCGTAAACGCGGCGCTTTCCTACGCCCCGCCGCGGCTGCGCGGAAGCGAGGGACGTTCCCTCGGTTCGGAACCGGAAGAGCTGATCCGGTTACTGACCGATGTCATTCGACTTCATCACAACCCAAGGAACGCTACATGCAACCGACATCGCTCAGCGAGAACCCGAACGCCTCGCTCTATGTGCAGACCCTGCACGAGCTCGCAGAACTGATCGGCCTCGAGCCCTCCGAGATTCTCAAGACCGCCAGCGTCGAAGCCGACGGGATGCGCTTCTACTTTCAGGACCATACGGCGGACGAAGGCCAGACGCTGAGCCTGCTGGCAGAGATCGGCGAGATTCCCTCAAGTGCCGAGCCGGAGATCCTTCGCCAGCTTCTCGAGGCCAATTCGCACCTGTCCGCGCAGTCCGGCACCTACGTGCTCATTCCGGGCACGAGCCATGCGGCATTGCGCATGCATGTTCAGCTCGAGGAGGGGGCTTCCAATGGCGAGCGTGTCCTCGATGTCCTGAAGGGCCACCTTGCCACCTGCGCAGCCGTTCGGCACCTGGGGACCCATCCGGTGTTCGAGCCCAGGGCGGACATGGCCGCTTCGGCCGCGGCTTGAGAAGGAGACATCCATGAACATTCAACAGCAATCTCGGGTCGGCTCCACCCTGTCCATGTTGGCCGTCACTGCGTCCGTGTCAGTGACGCAGACGCGAACCGCCGTCTATGCCGGCTTCATGCTGGGCTCGCGCCTTCCGGCGCCGCACAATCCAGGCAACACGGCAGGCTTCATCTCCGGTTTCGTCGCGTACAGGGCGACGGTGACGACAGTCTCGATCCATGCGAGCTATCGCTTCTCGGTCTCGTCCCAGGCTCGGCCGCAGGCAAAGGACCCTGCTCGTGCGCTGTTCGAGCGCACCCGAGAGCATCCGGCCGGCGCCATGCTCTTCGGGCAGACGGCGACGTACCAAGTCACGACCGTGTCGATGCTGTACTTCACCTATGTCTGCATGCAGGCATCCGCGCGCTCCAAGGGCATGGCGCCCCCACCGAAGCCGATGCCCATGCAAACCCCAAAGCAACTGGCAGCGGGCAATGCGCCTGCCGCTCCCGCAGCACCTTCCTTCAACCCGGTGCCGCAAGCCGCCAACGTGCCTGCACCGGCTTCGGTCCCGGCGTCTTCGGCGCCGGCTACCGAACGGCCCGGCGCAACCGTTTCGCTGAAGCCGGTTGAACCGTCAGGGAAATCGGATCCTTCCAAATGGGAGGATCTCCCGGGCTTCAACCCGAAGAGGGCCCGCTTCGAGCTTTGGGACATGGAACAAAAGAACAAGTGGCGGCCAGTTGCGTTGTCCCTGGCGGATTCCCCGACGACGGAACGCAAGGTCACTCCTCAGCAGCTCGCTCGAGATGGCTTGTCCTTTACCGCCGTGAACGAAAACAACACGGTCGAATCGATTCCGCTCGACAAAGTGAACAGCTTCAACGTCCTCAACGCGTAGGCGGCAAGATCACCGGCGGCGGAGGCGGCGAGGGCATCGTCGGCGGCGTCGGTGCGAAAGGCGGCGTCTGGACGGGCGGCACCGGCGGAATGATGACGGGTGCGCCCGGCGGCCGCCCCGGGGTGGCCGGCTGCGAAGCCGGCGGTTGCGGCGGCGTCACGGTCATGTCGACGGCCGGGCGGCCATCGGTCGCCAGCGTGCCGTTGATCGCGCGCAGGTCGTCCGGCGTCAGCGTGCCGTTGGCCTGCCGCAGCCTCAGGTTGCCCAGCAGCACGTTGTAGCGCGCCACGGCGAGGTCGCGCTTGGTCTGGTAGAGCTGGCTTTGGGCATTGAGCACGTCGATGTTGATGCGCACGCCCACCTGGTAGCCCAGGCGGTTGGCGTCGAGAGCGCTTTGGCTGGAGGCTTCCGCTGCTTCGAGCGCCTTCACCTGGCCAGCGCCGGAGACCAGGCCCAGGTAGGCCGCGCGGGTGGCCTGGGTGACGCTGCGGCGCGTGGATTCGAGCACCGAGCGCGACTGATCTTCGAGCGCCAGCGTTTCCTTCACGCGGTTCTCGATCGCGTAGCCCGCGAACAGCGGCATGCTGAAGGTGACGCCGATGGTGCCCGCATTGATGCGCGAGCGGCCGGTGGTGGTGCTGGTGCCCTGCGGATTGTTGGTGACGTTGTAGCCCAGGTTGGCATCGATGGTCGGCTTGTGGCCGGCCTGCGCCTTCTGCACCTCGAGCGATGCCACGTCCAGGCCGAGCCGCGCCTGGCGGATCGAAGGATTCACGTCCTCGGCCTGCGCCACCCAGGCGTTCATGTCGGCGGGCACCACCTCGGGCAGCTGCACCGGCGCGGCCAGTGGCACCGGCACGCTGCCGGGGCGGCCGACCAGCTGGTCGAGTGCGATCTTCTTGACCTGCAGGTCGTTCTCCGCCGCGATCTCCTGCGACACCACCAGGTCATGGCGCGCCTGCGCCTCGCGCGTGTCGGTGATGGTCGAGGTGCCGACCTCGAAGTTGCGCTTGGCAGCCGCCAGTTGCTCGGCCACCGCGGCCTTCTGTGCACGCACCAGCGACAGCGTGTCCTGCGCGGACAGCACGTCGAAATAGGCTTGGCTCACGCGCACCACGAGATCCTGGTCGGCGATGGTGAGCACCGCCTGCGCGATGTCGACCTGGCGCTTGCCCTGCTCGTAGGTGGCCCAGTTCGCGGGCCTGTAGAGCGGCTGGATGGCGTTGATGCCCGCGCTCTGCGTATTGAAGCCGCGGTTGATGCCGCCGGCCGGTGTCGTCACATCGAGCTCGGTGTGGGAGGCGCCGGCCGACAGGCCCACGCTGGGCAGGATGCCGGCCCTGGCCTGCGCGGCGCGCGCCAGGTTGGCGTCGTACTGGGCGCGGGCAGCCTGGTAGGTGGCGTCGTAGCCGCGCGCCGATTCATAGAGTTCGATCAGGCTCTGGCCGTGGGCCGGCAATGCGATCGCGGCGGCGAGGGCCGCCGTGAGGGGAAGAAGCCGGAACACGGGCATGAAGGGTCCTTGATCAGCAGGGCGGAAGCGGTGCTTCTCAGTAGCGTGGAACGGAGGGGTCGTGCTGTGTCGACCAGGCGTCGATGCCGCCGGCGACATTCGCCACCTCGGCGAAGCCGTTCTGGGCGAGGAAGGCGGCCACGCGCTGGCTGCGCGCCCCGTGGTGGCACAGGCAGGCAATGCGCTGGCCCGGGTCGAGCTCCGAGAGGCGCGCCGGAATCTCGTTCATCGGAATGACGACCAGCGTGAAGCCCTGCGGCGTGACGCTTGCGGTCTGCCGTTCCCAGGGTTCGCGCACGTCCAGCAGCACTGGTGCTGCTGCCGGATCGAGGGCGAACCAGTCGGCCAGGCGGCCTGGCGGCACTTGGTCGATCATCAGAAGACGAAGCGCGAGGGCGCCGGGAAGTTGAGCAGGCGCGGCGCGACCGTGTCCCACGGCTGCGTGATGTCCCACTTGCCTTCGCCCACGCGGGTGACGAAGTGGGCGCGCATCATCGGCTCGTCGCCCACGATCGCGGCCAGGCGGCCGCCCATCTTGAGCGAGCCCATGAGGCCCTGCGGCAGGCGCGCGACCGAGCCGCTGAGAACGATCACGTCGAAGGTCGGGCCGCTCGGCAGCGGCACCGAGCCGTCGGCGTTGCGCACCTCGACGTTGTTCACGCCATTGCGGCGCAGGTTCTCGGCGGCCACGGCGGCGAGGCCGGGGTCGATCTCCAGCGTCAGCACCTGCGCTGCGCGGTGCGCCAGCAGCGCGGCCATGAAGCCGGAGCCGCTGCCGATCTCGAGCACCGTCTCGTGCTTCTTCACGTGCAGGTCCTGCAGCATGCGGGCCTCGACCTTGGGCGAGAGCATGCACTGGCCGGGCTCCTTGCGGGTGGCGCCTTCGAGCGGGATTTCCATGTCGAAGAAGGCCAGGCTGCGATGGGCCTTGGGCACATAGTCCTCGCGCCGGATCTGCGCGAGCAGGTCGAGGACCTCGAGGTCCAGCACATCCCAGGGACGGATCTGCTGTTCGATCATGTTGAAGCGCAGGCGCTCCAGGTCGGGGTTGGGGATCATGGACTTTTTCCTCGTGCGTGTCGGGGTCGATTCAGGACAAACTTTCGATTCTAGGGGCCGGTTTTGCGATGTCCGTGTCGGTGCCTTGCACCGTCTTCGCCGCCATCGCCGGCTTCTTCTCGCCGCGCCAGATGCGCCTGGCCCACGTGGCGAGGTCGTCCATGTAGCAATAGACGACCGGCACCACCACCAGCGTCAGCAGCGACGAGGTGATCACGCCGCCGATCACGGCCTGGCCCATGGGCGCGCGCTGCTCCGAGCCCTCGCTGAGCGCGAAGGCCAGCGGCACCATGCCGAAGATCATCGCCAGCGTGGTCATCAGGATCGGGCGCAGCCGCACGCGGGCGGCCAGCAGCAGGGCCTCGGCGCGCGGCAGGCCGGGGGTGGTGCTGCCGTCGGCGGCGACCACGGGTTGGCGCGCGCGGATCGCGAAGTCCACCAGCAGGATCGCGTTCTTGGTCACCAGGCCCATCAGCATCACGATGCCGATGATCGAGAACATCGAGAGCGTGGAGCCGAAGAGCATCAGCGCCAGCACCACGCCGATCAGCGTCAGCGGGAGGGCGGTCATCAGCGCCAGCGGCTGCAGGAAGCTCTTGAACTGGCTGGCGAGGATCATGTAGATGAAGATGACCGCCAGCGCCAGTGCCGACACTGCATAGCCGAAGGACTCCTGCATGTTCTTTGTCGAACCGCTGAACTGCCAGCCGTAACCCGGTGGAAAGGCGATTTGGGCCAGCGCGGTGCGGATGTCGGCCGAGACCTCCCCGGCCGAGCGGTTCGCGACGTTGGCGTTGATGCTGACCTCGCGCGCCAGCGCGCGCCGGTTGATCTGGTTGGGCCCGGTGGTCTCGCGCACCTCGGCCACCTGCTGCAGGCGCACGATGCGGCTGGAGCCGTCGGCGTTGGCGCCCATGGCCGTGCTGACGAAGGGCAGGCGCGCCAGGTCGGCCGGCGAGTTGCGCACCTCGGGCGCGAGGCGCACGTTGACGTCGTAGGTCTGGTCGTCGGGCGCGCGCCAGTTGCCCACCGTGGTGCCGGCCACCAGGGTGCGCAGCGCGGCGGCGATCGGCGCCACGCCCAGGCCCAGGTCGGAGGCTGCGTCGCGCCGCAGCACCACGCTCACGGTCGGCTTGTTGGGCTTCTGGCTCGAGTCGAGGTCGACCAGCCCGGGGATCGGGCGAATGGCTTCCATCACCCGCTGCGTGAGCCGCTCCAGCTCCTGCAGGTCGGGGCCTTGCAGCGAGAACTCGATCTGCTTGTTGCCGCCCACCGAGTCGCGCAGGCCCACGTGGGTAACGGTGATGCCCGGCACGGTGTGCAGGCGTTCGCGCAGCACCGTCGACATCTGGTCCACGCTGCGGCTGCGCTCCTTGCGGTCGACCAGGCGCACGTAGATGCTCGCGTAGATCTTGCCCTGCGCGTCGCCGGTGTTGATGGTGCTGAGCGTGTAGCGCACCTCGGGCATCTCGCGCAGGATGCCTTCGACCTGGCGGGCCTTGGACTCGGTCACTTCCAGCGACGAGCCGACCGGGGTGTAGAAGTTGATGGCCGTTTCCGAATAGTCGGCCTTGGGTACGAACTCGGTGCCCAGCAGCGGGACCATCGTCACGCTGAGCACGAAGATGCCGATGGCCGAGAAGACCGTTGCGAGCCGGTGCGCGAGCGACCAGCGCAGGATGGACTGGTAGCCCTCGCCCAGGCGGTCGGTCGCGCGGTCGAACCAGCCGGTGACGCGGCCGATGGTCCTGTCGTAGAGGCCGGCCTTGCGCTCTCCGTGCTGCCCCTGCGCGTGGATGGCGGGGTCGTGCCACACGCTCGACAGCATCGGGTCCAGCGTGAAGCTCACGAACATCGAGATCAGCACGGCCGCCACGATGGTGATGCCGAACTCGTGGAAGAACTTGCCGATGATGCCTTCCATGAAGCCGATCGGCAGGAACACCGCGACGATGGACAGCGTGGTCGCCAGCACCGCCAGCCCGATCTCCTGCGTGCCGTCCAGCGCGGCGGCGTAGGGCGCCTTGCCCATCTGCACGTGGCGCACGATGTTCTCGCGCACCACGATCGCGTCGTCGATGAGGAGGCCGACGCACAGCGACAGCGCCATCAGCGTCACCATGTTGATGGTGAAGCCGAACATCGCCATGAACCAGAAGGTGCCGATCAACGCGATGGGCAGCGTCAGGCCGGTGATCACGGTCGAGCGCCAGGAGTTGAGGAACAGGAAGACGATCAGCACCGTGAGCAGGGCTCCCTCGAGCAGCGTCTTGCGCACGTTGTCCACGGCCACGCGGATCGGCCGCGAGGCGTCGCCGATGGGCTCGAGCTTCACGCCCGGCGGCAGCTGCGGCCGGATGTCCGCCAGCGCCTTGCGCAGGCCGTCCACCACCTTGATGGTGTTCTCGTCCTGCGCCTTCTGCACCGACAGCAGCAGCGTGCGCTGGCCGTTGTAGAGCGCGAGGCTGTCGATCTCCTGCGCGCCGTCGCTCACCCGCGCCACCTGGTCGATGCGGATCGGCGCGCCGCCCTTGCGCGCGAGGATGATGCGGCCGAAGTCCTCGGGCCGCTCCATGCGCGCATCGATCTGCACGACGCGCTCCTGCTCCAGCGAGCGCACCGCGCCCACCGGCAGTGCCTGGTTCTCGCTGCGCACCGCCTCCACCACCTGCTGCGCGCTGACGCCGAAGGCCTCCATGGCCTGCGGGTCGAGGTAGATGTTGATCTCGCGCTTGGTGCCGCCCACCAGCGTGACCGAGCCGACGCCGCGCACGTTCTCGAGGCGCTTCTTCAGCACCTGGTCGGCCCAGTTGGTGAGCTCGACGGCGCTCGGTTGAATGAATGTGGCCCCCACGCTTGCCGCTGCGCGTGCTGCGCTGCCCCCCGAGGGGGCGCTCGCGCCTTGGGGCGGCCCGGCGTCGCTCGTGCTTCCATCGGGCAACACCGCCACCGACCACACCGGCCGCGACGCCGGATCGAAGCGCAGCACGCGCGGCTCCTTCACCTCGTCGCGGAACAGCGGCCGCACCGCGGACACCTTCTCGCGCACGTCGTCGGCCGCCTTTCGCCCGTCCACGTAGAGCTGGAACTCGATGATCACCACCGACTGGCCCTCGTAGCTGCGCGAGGTCAGGGCGTTGATGCCGGCGATGGAATTGACGCCTTCCTCGACCTTCTTGGTCACCTCGCTCTCCACGATCTCGGGCGAGGCACCGGGGTATTCGGTGATCACCACCACGACCGGGAAGTCGATGTTGGGGAACTGGTCGACCTGAAGCCGCTGGTACGAGAAGATGCCCAGCACCACCAGCGCCAGCATCAGCATGGTCGCGAAGACCGGGTTCTTCAGGCTGACGCGGGTGAACCACATGGTGTCAGGGCGCCGTGGCAGGCGCCAGGCGCACGGCCGTGCCTTCGCGCAGCGGGCCGACGGTGCCGGCCACCACGGTCGCGCCCTCGTCGATGCCCTGCACCGCGACCAAGGTCTGGCCGCCGACCTGGCCGCGCGCGCCGGTCCTGACCTGGCGATGCGCGATGCGGCCTTCGATCACCATCTGCACATAAGGCGCGGGCTTGTCGATGCGCACTGCCGACAGCGGCAGCGCGAGCCCCTCGGTGCGCCCGACGTCCAGCGTGCCCTGTGCGAACAGGCCCTGGCGGAAGCCCTCGCTGCGATCCAGCCGCAGGTAGACCAGCACGCTGCGGCTGCCGGCCTGCGCGCTCGGATTGACGCGCACCACGCTCGCGCCCACGCTGCGTTCGCCGGCGGCGGGACCGGGCCCGCTGCTGCCTTCGATCTGCAGCGCCGCGCGCTGGCCCACCCGCACTGCGACCGAATCGGCCGAGGACACCGTGGCCTCGACCTCGATGCGGCTCAGGTCCACCACCTCGATCACCCGCGCATCGACCGACACGCGTTCGCCGTTCTGCGCGAAGCGCTGCGCCACCTGGCCGCTGAGGGGACTCGTGAGCACCGTGTCGCTGAGCGACTTGTGGGCCATCTCCACCGCCGCGAGCGCCGCGCGGTGCGTGGAGCGTGCGGCATTGAGGTTCGACTGCGAGGTGTCGAGCGCGGTGCGCGAGATGAAGCCCTGCTCCACCAGTGCCTTGTTGTTGTCGTAGGTGCGCTGCGCGACCTCGACCTGGGCGCGGGCGCTTTCTGCCTGTTCCTGGGCCTGGCGAACGCGCGAGTGGTATTCGGTGGGCTCGATGCGGGCGATCACCTGGCCGGCCTTCACCGTGTCGCCCTCGCGCACGGTGAGGCCCACCAGCTCGCCGGGCACGCGCGCCTTGACCAGCGCCGAATCGACCGCCCTGAGCGTGCCCGAGACCGCCAGCGTCTGCGCCAGCTCGCGCTTGGTCGCGCGCACGATGTCGGCGGCGGCCAGCTGCACGACGGTCTCGACCGGCGCACCTGCGGAGGCCGCGGCCTGCTGCGCACGGCGCGCCTCGAGCGCGCGCAGCACGCCTGCGGCGAGCAGCACGAGGGCCAGCGCCACCGCGGCCCATTTCCAGAGGCGTTTCATGGGCCCGCCTTCGGCGGCATGTTGAGGCCGTGCAATACGGTCTCGGCCTGGATCGCGAGGTACTTCTCGGGATCGATCTCGGATTCGTCGTCGACGCAGATCATGGCCGAGTGCTTCCACAGCATCAGGAAGATCATCGGCGCGATCACGGCGTAGATCGCATGGTCCACGTCCACCGGCGCGAACTCGCCGCTGTCGATGCCGCGGCGGATGATGCGCCGCAGGAGCCTGTGCCCGGGCCGCACCACTTCCTGGCGGTAGAACTCGGCGAGCTCGGGAAAGTTGCGGCCTTCGCTCAGCATCAGCTTGGTCAGCCCGGAGGCCTTGGTGGACCCCACGCGTTCCCACCAGACGCGCATGCAATAGCGCAGCATGTCGGAGGTGCTGCCCTCGAAGGCCTCGAACTCGGCGTTCCACTCGGTGAAGCGGCCGGCCAGGTTCTCGATCACCACCGCCTTGAAGAGCTCTTCCTTGCTCGGGAAGTAGAGGAAGAGGGTGCCCTTGGAGACCCCGGCGCGCGCCGCCACTTCTTCCGCGCGGGTGGCGGCGAAGCCCTTGTCGACGAAGAGATCCAGCGCCGCCTCCAGCAGCTCTCCGGGGCGCGCCTCCTTGCGGCGCTCGCGCTTGGCGCGTTCGGGGAAGAACTTGTCGCTGATGAAGCGGGAGGCGGGCATCGAATTCTTAATGACTGACGGGTTAGTAATGTAGTGAGCGCATCCGGGCCCGTCAAGCCGCCACAATGCGGGGTTCCGCCATTTCGAGCCCCACGGAGAATCCATGTCCACGCCATCACCGTACACCGAGACCATCGTGCTGGGCGGCGGCTGCTTCTGGTGCACCGAGGCGGTGTTCGACCGCGTGCAGGGGGTGCTCGACGTCGAGTCGGGCTACAGCAACGGCGAGACCGTCAAACCCAGCTACGAGCAGGTCTGCACCGGGCGCACCGGCCATGCCGAGGTGGTGAAGCTGGTTTTCGACCCGGCGCAGATCACGCTGCGCGAGATCCTCGAGATCTTCTTCGTCGTGCACGACCCGACCACCCTGAACCGCCAGGGCAACGACGTGGGCACGCAGTACCGCAGCGGCATCTACTACGTCGACGAGGCGCAGAAGCAGGTGGCCGAAGAAGTGATCCGCGAGATCGAGGCAAGCAAGACCTATCGCGCGCCGGTCGTCACCGAGGTCAAGCCGCTGGCCAACTACTCGGCGGCCGAGGCCTACCACCAGGACTATTTCCTGAACAACCCGAACCAGGGCTACTGCGCCTTCGTGGTCGGGCCCAAGGTCGAGAAGTTCCAGAAGACCTTCGCGTCGAGGGTCAAGAAGGCCTGATCCGGCCTTCCGCCCTGTTCATGCCGTTCATGCCCTCGATGCCGTCCAGGCGTTTCCGAGCCTGTCCCGCCAAGGCTCGCGCACTGATGTGCGTACTGGCGTTGGCGCTGTGGTTCGCGACCACGCTGGGCCTAGTGCACCGGACGGTCCATGGCCATGCGGGCTCGCACACGCCGAGCGTCGCGGTGGCGGTCGAGCAAGGCGATGCAGACCATGGTCCCCATGGGTTTTCAGCGCTCTTCGGCACGCACACCGACGCCGAGTGCCGGCTCTACGACCAGCTGTCCCACGGCCCGGCCGCGCTCGGCGTGCCGGCCGTGGTGCTGCCGGCCATGCTGCCGGCCGCCGTCTTCCTCTACCTCGAAGGCGAAGTACTCGCCCGCTGGGTCGCGCTGTTCGACGCGCGCGGCCCGCCTTCCGCTCGCTGAATCCGCCTTGCCGGCCGGTTGCTCTGCGCTCGCTCGCGAGCCGCGGCCGGCTTCCCATCGATTCAACGAGCTTCAAACCCATGTCATCCCTTTTCACGCGCAGCGCTGTCGGCGTTGCCGTTCTTTCCTTCGTGTCCTGCGCTGCCTGGGCGCAATCCGATGCCGCTGCGGCCGGTGGCGCCGCGCTGCCCGAAGTCACCGTCACCGGCAACCCGCTGGGTGCCACCGATCTGATCGCGCCCACCACCTCGGTGTCCGGCGACCAGCTGTTGCTGCGCGCCCAGCCCACCCTGGGCGAGACGCTGAACAACCTGCCGGGCGTCGGCAGCACCTACTTCGGACCGAACGCGAGCCGGCCCACGATTCGCGGGCAGGACGGCGATCGCATCCGCATCCTGCAGAACGGCGCCTCGGCGCCCGACGCCTCGTCGCTGAGCTACGACCACGCGGTGCCGGTCGATGCGCTGGTGACCGAGCGCATCGAGGTGCTGCGCGGCCCCTCGGCCCTGCAGTACGGCGGCAGCGCGGTCGGCGGCGTGGTCAACGTGATCGACAACCGCATCCCCACCGAGCCGCTCGACGGCTTCGGCGGCCGTGTCGATGCCGGCTACGCGACGGGCAGCCGCGAGAAGAGCGGTGGCGTCGTGCTCGAAGGCGGCACCGACCGCTATGCGCTGCATGTGGATGCCTTCAGCCGCGATGCGGACGACACCAAGGTGCCGATCGAGCTGGGCTGCGAGAACCCGCGCCGGCCCGGCCTCGCGCGCAGGATCTGCAACTCCGCCAACCGGGCGGACGGCGGCGCGATCGGGGGCACGCTGTTCTTCGGCCAGGGCTGGATCGGCGCCTCGGCCAGCACCTACCGCAGCAACTACGGCACGGTCGCGGAGGACGACGTCACCATCGACATGAAGTCCGACCGCTATGCGCTCGAGGGCGAATGGCGGCCCGGCGGCTTCTTCACGAGCATCCACGGCAAGCTCAGCCACACCGACTACCGCCACACCGAGTTCGAGGGCTGGGAACCCGGCACCGTCTTCGCCAACAAGAGCAACGACGTGCGCATCGAGGCACGGCACCGCAAGATCGGCGGCGTGGAGGGCCTGATCGGCTTCACGAGCGAGACCAACCGCTTCTCGGCCGACGGCGAGGAGGCCTTCGCGCCGCACAGCCGCACGCGCTCGAACGCGCTGTTCCTGCACGAGGAGCTGGGCACTTCGTGGGGCCGCCTGAGCTTCGGCGCCCGCACCGAGCAGGTGAAGGTGCGCTCGACGGGCTCGCCCGATCCGGATGTCACCCGCTTCGCCGTCGGCGAGCGCGACTTCCACCCGAACAGCGCGGCATTGGGTGCGCTCGTCAACCTGACGCCGCAATGGCAGCTGACCTCGAACCTGGCCTACACCGAGCGCGCGCCCAAGGACTACGAGCTCTTCGCCAACGGCCCCCACGTGGCCACCGCGGCCTGGGAGGTGGGCAACCCCGACCTGCAGAAGGAGAAGTCGGTGGGCTTCGACCTCGGCGCCCAATGGAAGTCCGGCGCCAACAACGCGCGCGTCAACGCCTATGTCACGCGCTTCCGCAACTACATCGGGCTGCAGGCCTCGGGCAATGTGCGCGACGAGGAAGGCAACATCAACCCGGGCCCGGTGGAAACCGACGAAGGGCTGGTGTTCCCCGACGTGGTCGACGAGTTCGTCTACCGGGGCGTGCGGGCGCGCTTCAGCGGCCTCGAGGCGAGCGGCAACCTGCGGCTGCTGGGCACCGACGGCTTCGCCAAGCCGGCCGATGGTTCCACCCTGGACCTGCAGTGGCGTGGCGACCTGGTGCGCGCGAAGAACACCGACACCGGCGAGCCGCTGCCGCGCATCTCGCCGGCGCGTGCGGGCGCCACGCTGGCCTACGCCAACGGTCCGTGGACCGCGCGGCTGGGCTTCGACCACTACGCAGCCCAGCGCCGCGTGCCGAGCGTGGGTGCCCGGCCGACCGATGCCTTCACGCTGTGGAACGCGGCCATCACCTACCGCATGAAGGTACAGCGCGCCAGCCTCACCTGGTATGCGCGCATCGACAACCTGACGAACAAGCTGGCTTACAGCGCGACCTCGATCCTCACCACCACGGCCTTCCCCGACGCACCGCTGCCGGGGCGCAGCCTGAAGGTGGGGTTGCGGGCGAGCTTCTGACCGAGGCTCGCGAGGGGGCGCCGCGCTGCTTCAGCGCGGCTTCTGCGGGGCGACATGCCAATGGTGCTGCTCAGGCATGGCTGGGCACGTTCGCGCGGTCCAGGACTGACAGGCTCGCGCTCAGCGGCTGCGCCGCGGGCAAGGGCGCTCGTGTTTCCGCCCGCGCTCGGGCCGGTGGGGAGCCCGGCACGCAATGGATGTCGTGCAGCTCGCGTGCCCGGGCAACCAGGACCGAGGGCGCGACCAGTTCGCGCTTGACGCCGCCGTCGAGCCGCACGCGCGTCAGCAGGCGCGTGTCCTGCCTGACCACCGGCAGCCGGCGCTCGCCGGCAAGGAACTGCCAGGCATCGAACAAGCCGCAGGTGACGACCACGCGCCGCGTGCCTTCGTGCGCTCCGGGCATCAGCACATGCGGTACGTCGGCGGCCGCCAATTCGCGCGCCGCGTCTTCGGCGGTGCCGATGCTGGCTTCGAAAGTCTGCGAATGTGCATCGGCAACGATGACTGGCCGAAACGCGGCGTCGGCCACCAGCACGGTGCCGGTCTCGAAGTTGCCATGGTTGCGCCGGAACACGATGCGAAGCCGGTTCTGCAGCGCGTGGTCGACGGCGCGGTGGTGCAGCACCTTCGCGCCCGAGGTCGACATCTGGATTGCCTGCGCATACGGCAGGCGCGGAAGCAGCGTCGCGCGGTCGACGATGTTCGGGTCGCAGGTGTGCACACCCGGCAGGTCGGAATAGATCTCCAGTTCCTCTTCGCCGAGCGCGGCAGTCAGCGCGACGGCCGAGAGGTCGGCGCTGTCCCTGCCCATCCAGGTGGTCTCGCCGCCTCGTATGGCCGCGCCTTGCCCGCCCGGCACCACGACCACCTGGTGCTGCACCAGTTTCCGCCGCAGCGCCGCGAGGTTCACCGCCTGCAGGCGGGCGCGGGTGTAGTGGATGTCGGTGCGCAGGCCGATCTGGTTGCCCATTGCCACCGTGGCGCTGATGCCATGGGCCTGGAGCGCAGCCGCGAACAGCACCGCGCCCAGGCTGTCGGCCAGCGGCATGGCCGCGTCGACCAGCCGGTCGCTCGGCCTCTGGTTCAGTGCCAGCAGTGTGTCGCGGTACTGATCGGCCAGCCCCGAGGGCGCGCTGACCACGCAGACGATGCGGTGGCGGGGTCCGCCCTCGTCGAGGCGGCGGCGCAGCCACTGGCACACCGGGCCGAAGTGTTCCCGTGTCGCGAAGGACGAGCCGTCGAACTTCATCACGGCCGTCCTGTCGCCGGAACCTGGCCGGGCCGGCGGTTCAGCCGTGGGCCATGCTCCCGTTGCGCAAGTCGTGGTAAAGCTGTGCAGCGGGTTCGGCATGGATGGCTCCGTTGAAAGACCAGGTGTCAGGACGGCTTGCGGACGCTGATGACCAGCGGCGGCCCCTCGGCGGGTGGCCGGTGGCGCGGCACGGTCGCTCTCTGCCGGCTCCGGGGCCGATTAAGCCGGCAGGCTTCGCCGCCCACAACTACCAACATTGGTAGCTAGGGTGGACCCTGATATACGGCAGGGGCGCCGCTCAGGCGCCCCGATGACGGCGCGAACGCCTTTTTCTCTTCAGCGCGGCGCGTCGCCCTTGCGGTACTCGGCGGTCAGCTCGTCGAGCCGCAGCTTGAGTGCGGGGTCGAGCGGGTAGGTGGCTGCCGCGATCGTTGCATCCAGCTGCTCCGGGCGGCTCGCGCCCAGCAGCGGTGCGGTGACCAGCGGGTTGGCCATCACCCATGCCACCGCCAAGGTCGCGAGCGGCACGCCGGCCTCATCGGCCATGGCGTGCAACTGGGCGACGGTGGCGAAGCTGCGCTCGTTCCAGTAGCGGTCCTGGTACATCGAGCCGGCGGTGCCCAGCTTGAAACGGGTGTTGTCTTCCGGCTGGGCACCGGCCTTGTACTTGCCCGTGAGCAGCCCGCCGGCCAGCGGGTTGTAGGGAATCACGCCCAGGCCTTCTTCGCCGGCGAGCGGCAGCAGCTCGCGCTCGATCTCGCGGAACAGCAGGCTGTAGCGTGGCTGCACGCACACGATGCGCGCGAGCTTGTGCAGCTCCGACACGCCGATGGCGCGCGCGAGCCGGTAGGCCAGGAAGTTCGAGACGCCGACGTAGCGCGCGCGGCCCGAGCGGACGATGGTGTCGAGCGCTTCCAGGCTCTCGTCGAGCGGCGTCGTGCGGTCGTCGCTGTGCAGCTGGTAGAGATCGACGTGGTCGGTCTGCAGGCGTGCGAGCGACGCATCGATGGCATCGAGCAGGTGCTTGCGCGAAGCGCCCTGGTCCCAGGGGTTCGGGCCGACCTTGCCGACCGCCTTCGTCGCGATGACGAAGCGTCTGCGCGCGCCCGGGCCCTTCGATTGCAGCCAGCGCCCGATGATCTCCTCGGTGCGGCCGGTGGTCTCGACCGTGCCACCGAGCGGATAGACGTCGGCGGTGTCGAGGAAATTGATGCCGGCCTCGGTCGCCTTGTCGAGGATGCTGAACGAGACCGCCTCGTCGGTCTGCAGGCCGAAGGTCATGGTGCCGAGCGCGAGGCGCGAGACGGTCAGGCCGGTGCGGCCGAGGCGCGTGGTGGGGATGCTCATGATGGTGCTGGGGAGGCGGGGAGGGAAGAGCGGGCCATCATAGTCAGGCACACGGGAACGTGCAGCGGGCGCGGGGTGTTGCGCATTCCGGCGCCTGTATGCTCCGCGCGGTGAATTCATCGGTCCTTTCGTCGCTCGTGCCCGTGGTCCTGCTCATCGGCACTGGTTTCCTGGCAGGGCGGCGGGGCTGGGTCACCGGCGGCGCGGTGCGCGACCTCTCCAACCTGATCTTCCTGCTGCTGGCGCCTGCGCTGCTCTTCCGCACCATGAGCACGGTGCAGGTGCAGCAGCTGAGGCTGGGGCCGGTGGCGGCCTACTTCCTCGCGGCCGGCCTGCTCTTCGCGGCGACGCTCCTGCTGCGCGGCTTCAACCGCAGCTCGGCCGTGATCGCGCTTGCCAACACCTTCAGCAACACCGTGATGATCGGCATTCCGCTGGTTGGCCTGGCCTACGGTCCCGAGGGCATGGTGGTGCTGCTGACGCTGATCTCGCTGCATTCGCTGGTGCTGCTGACCAGCGCGACCCTGGTGCTGGAGCTCGCGGTGGCGCGCGAGCAGGCGCGCGAGCCCGGCGGCGAGCGCGCGCCGATCCTGCGCACGCTGGGCCGTGCCTTCTACAACGCCATCGTCCATCCGGTGCCGCTGCCGATCATCGTCGGGCTGCTGTTCGCCCAGACCGGCCTGACGCTGCCCGAGTCCGTGGACAAACCCATCGCGTGGCTGGGCCAGGCCTTCGGGCCGATCGCGCTGGTGATGGTGGGCATCACGCTGGCATCAACGCCCATCGGCCACCAGTGGCGTGCGGCGCTGTCGCAGGCCTTGATCAAGAACCTCGCGCATCCGGCGCTCGTCGCGCTGCTGGGTTGGCTGCTGGGATTGCGCGGGCTGCCGCTGCAGGTGATGGTGGTGGCCGCGGCGCTGCCGATCGGCGCCAACGTGTTCCTGTTCTCGCAGCGCTACAAGACGGCGGAAGACCTGGTGACCGCGAGTGTCGCGGTGTCGACGGCGCTGGCGCTGGTCACCCTGTCGATCGTGATGGCGCTGGCGGCGTGGCTCTAGCGTGCCGCGCGAATTCGCGGTCGGACATCCGAACGCGGAGGAGGGCCCCGGATCTTGCTTCCTTCAGGGCGCCAGCCGCTCGCGCACCCACGCGCCGTCCTCGTGCCGATAGCGCAGCCGGTCGTGCAGCCGGCTCCTGCGACCCTGCCAGAACTCCCAGCGGTCGGGCACCAGCCGAAAGCCGCCCCAATGCGGCGGCCGCGGCGGGGAAAGCATGTGCTTCGCGGCGTACAGTGCCGCGTTCTTCACCAGCACGTCCCGCCCGCTGATCACCTCGCTTTGCGGGCTGGCCCAGGCGCCGATGCGCGAGTCGAGCGGGCGGCTGGCGAAGTAGGCGTCGCTCTCGGCCTCGTCGACCTTGCCGACCCGGCCCTCGATGCGCACCACGCGCTCCAGCTCGACCCAGTGGAACTGCAGCGCGGCCCACGGATTGCCGGCGAGCTCGTGGCCCTTGCGGCTGTTGTAGTTGGCGTACCAGACGATGCCGCGCGCGTCGTAGCCCTTGATCAGCACGATGCGGGTGGAAGGCCGCAGATCGCTGCCGACGGTGGCCAGGGTCATGGCGTTGGGCTCGGGCAGCTGGGCATCGATGGCCTCGGTGAGCCAGCGCTCGAACTGCAGGAGCGGGTCGGGGGCGCTGCTCGCTTCGTCCAGCTCGGCGCGCTCGTAGCTCTTTCGCAGCGCGGCCAGGGTGTCATTGGGAGAACTCATGGGACGGATTGTTGCGCATGGCCGTGCGTGGATACTGCGGGCATGGAATTGCGTCCCCCAACGGTGATCGTCCTCGCCTCCGGCCGCGGAGAGCGCTTTCTCGCTTCGGGTGGCACGGCGCACAAGCTGTCGGCCTTGCTGGGCGGGCGGCCCGTGCTGGAGCACACGCTGACGGCGGTGCGCGACAGCGGGCTGCCATGGCACCTGGAAGACGCCGGCCATCCAGGCATGGGCGATTCGATCGCGGCGGCCGTTCGCCGGACGGCGGATGCGAGCGGTTGGCTGATCCTCCCGGCGGACCTTCCGCTGGTGCAGCCCGCGACCTTGCGGCGCATCGCGGAGGCCTTGTCGCAATCCTCGTCGCAATGGCAAGCGGTGCAGCCCGTGCATGCGGGTGCGCGCGGTCATCCTGTGGGATTCGCGGCATCGAACGGTGCGGCGCTCATGGCGCTGGCGGGGCCATCGGGCGCGGCGTCCGTGCTGCGCGGCTTGCGCGCGGCGAATGCCGTGGGGGAGGTGGAGGTCGACGATCCCGGCGTCGTGACGGACATCGATACGCTGGCCGACCTCGCGCGGGCCGAGGCGCTGCTGCTGTCGCGGCGCGCCTGATCCTTCTTGCTCTCTCCCGCGACTCGACCTCGATTCAGCGCCGAGTGATCAGTGCGCAGGCGATGCGCGGGCCCGAATTGCCGGCCGGCTGCGAGGTGAAGTCGTCCCGGTCGCGGTGCACGACGAGCGCGCGGCCGACCACGTTGTTGGCGGCGCCTTCGGTCAGCGAGATCGAGTGCACGTCGACGCTGAAGCGCGCCGTGCCGCTGGCGTCGGCCACGAGGCTGGGCAGCTCGCCTGCGTGGCTGCCCGGCGCGCCGAACTTGCCGTGCGTGCCGCCGGCTGGATTGAAGTGGCCGCCCGAAGCGTTGCCGTTGTCGCCGCAGTCGCCCTTTTCATGGATGTGGAAGCCGTGTTCGGTGCCCGGCACGAAGCCGCGCACCTCGCCCGCCACGCGCACGCCGTGTTCGAGCGCGGTGAAGGTCACGTTGCCGGTGGTCGGGTTGGGTGAGATCGCCCCGGTCGGCTGCAGCCTGGCGACGGCGCTCGCCTTCCCTCCCAGAGTGCCGCAGCCCGCCAGCAGGCTGGCTGCTGTCGCGATGGCAAGGGTGGGGATGATGAGGCGAGGGGACATGACTACTCCTTGGTTGAAGATTCGGATGAAGAAGCCGCAGGGTATACCGGAGCCGCCGGTCCACCGCAATCGGGCGGTGTCGACAGCTGGTGTGCTGCCGCGCTCGCTTCTGCCAGTTTGACCAGGCGCGCCAGCGCCGCGTCGTGGATCGAGTGGCGCCGCAGCTCCAGAAAGGTCTGCTGCGCGTAGTCCAGCGAGCTGCCGTAGCGGCCGACCGCGTTGGCGAAGATGTGGCGGTAGCGCTCGTCGTCAAGGGTGCCGGTGAAATTCGGGCTGCGCCGCGACAGCGTGAAGGCCAGCGCCCGGACCGAGCCGTGCGCGGTCTTGCAATCGAGCCACCTCGGGTCGTAGACGCCGGTCGGCATCTCGCGCAGCCACAACCGGCCCAGCGTCTCCAGGCCGTCCGCCGCCGGCACGCGAAACACCATGCCGCGGCAGCTGCCGCCCGAAAGCAGGCCGAACACCAGGCCCGGGGTCTCGACCGTGCCGCGGTTGACGCGGCTCCACATCTTGAGCGCCCGGTGCCAGCCATGCACCCGCGCGGGATGGCGCTCGATGAAGCCGAACTCCGGACGCCAGATCAGCGAGCCGTAGCCGAACACCCAGAGATCCTCGTGGCCGCCCCATTCGTCGATCACGCGATCGAGCATCGGTTTCGGGTCGCGCAGGGGCTTGGGCATGGGGTCCAGGCCCGGCGGACCGGGATTGCCTTCGGGCTGCAACGCAGCCGCGCCTAGAATTTCGCCGTCATGGTTCACCGCACCATTATTTACCGACCCCTCAGTTACGGAGATCGACCGATGTCAGCAGTCGCGGACGACGAGAGCCAGCAGAACTTCATTCTTGCGTTCGTGCTGGGGTTGATCGCCATGGTGATCATGTTCGTGATCGGCATCGCGCTCTACAGCCACAACCAGAGGGCGCGCCCGGCAACGGCCATGGCCGCCGCGCCGGCGACGACCGTGGCCCTGGTGACCGAGACCGTGTCGGTGGTGATCCCCGACGGCGCCAGCATCCGCGTCGTGGGCGACACGGTGAACTTCTATTTCGCGACCGGCAGCGCCGACCTCGCGCCGCGCGCGGCCGAGGCGCTCGCCGCGGTGATCAAGGGCGTGGAAGCGGGCCGGAAGGCGGTGGTCTCGGGTTTTCACGACACCACCGGCGACCCGGCCCTCAACGAGCAACTCGCCCGCAGGCGCGCCGAGATGGTGCGCGATGTCCTCACCGGCCTGGGCGTGCCGGCCGCGAAGATCGACCTGCAGCAGCCGGCCGTGACCGCCGGCTCGGGCAGCGATGCGCAGGCGCGCCGCGTCGAAGTCAAGCTGGTCGACTGAAGGCGACTTCGCGATGCAGATTTAAGCCCGGCGCATCCGGGCTTTTTCATTCGGGCTTGTTACCATCGTTTTTCGGGCCGCTCGTCCGCTGCGGCCTTTCCCTGGCAGAGCGACATACCCATGACCCCACACCCCACCGTCCGCGATGTCACCGAACGCATCCGTGCGCGCAGCCGTGACATGCGAAGCGCCTACCTCCAGCGACTGACCGAGATGCGCCAGCGCGACCGCGGCTCCGACCGCATGGGTTGCGCCAACGTGGCCCACGCGGTGGCCGGCATCCCGGCGTCCGACAAGATCAAGGTCGTGGCCGAGCGTGCGCCCAACATCGGCATCGTCACCGCCTACAACGACATGCTCTCGGCGCACGCGCCGTACGCGACCTATCCCGACATCCTCAAGCACGAGGCCCGCCGCCTCGGCGCCACCGCACAGGTGGCGGGCGGCGTGCCCGCGATGTGCGACGGCGTGACGCAGGGAACGCCGGGCATGGAGCTGAGCCTGTTCAGCCGCGACGTGATCGCGATGGGCACGGCCGTGGCGCTGACACACGACATGTTCGACGCGGCGCTGCTGCTCGGCATCTGCGACAAGATCGTGCCGGGGCTGCTCATCGGCGCGCTGCACTTCGGCCACCTGCCCATGGTGTTCGTGCCCGGCGGCCCCATGCCCTCGGGCCTGTCGAACAGCGCCAAGGCCAAGGTGCGCGAGCAGGCAGCGCAGGGGCTGGTCGGCCGCCAGGGCCTGCTCGAAGCGGAAATGCAGGCCTACCATACCCAGGGCACCTGCACCTTCTACGGCACTGCCAACAGCAACCAGATGCTCATGGAAGCGATGGGCCTGCATGTGCCGGGCGCCGCGTTCATCCAGCCCGGCGATGCGACGCGAGAGGCGCTCACGCGCGAGGCGGTGCGCACGGTGCTGGGCCGCGCGGCGGACCGGGCCTACGCGGTTCCGCCGATCGGCGAGCTGGTCGACGAGCGCTGCATCGTCAACGCGATGGCCGCGCTGCTCGCCACCGGCGGCTCGACCAACCACCTCATCCACTGGGTCGCGGTCGCGCGCGCGGCCGGCATCCTGATCGACTGGAACGACTTCTCCGACCTCTCCGAAGTCGTGCCGCTGCTCACGCGTGTCTATCCCAACGGCAGCGCCGACGTGAACGAGTTCCAGGCCGCAGGCGGCCCGGGCTTCGTGATCGGCGAGCTGCTCGACGCCGGCCTGATGCATGCGGACGTGCTCACGGTGCGCATCGGCGGCCTGCGCGAGTACGCGAACATCCCGAGCCTGGCCGCTGCGCCGTCGGAGGAACACGCACTGCAGTGGCATCCGGCCGCGCCCTCGAAGAACGAGGCCGTGGCGCGCCCGGCCTCGGCGCCCTTCAGCCCCACCGGCGGCCTGAAGCTGCTGAACGGCAACCTGGGCCGCAGCGTGATCAAGGTGTCCTCCGTACCTGACGACCGGCATGTCATCGAGGCGCCCGCGCGGGTCTTCGATTCGCAAGCCGCGCTGCAGCAGGCCTTCAGTGCCGGCGAGCTGGAGCGCGACGTGGTCTGCGTGGTGCGCTGGCAGGGCCCACAGGCCAACGGCATGCCCGAGCTGCACAAGCTCACGCCGCCCCTGTCGGTGCTGCAGGGCAAGGGCTTCCGCGTGGCGCTGGTCACCGACGGCCGCATGAGCGGCGCTTCGGGCAAGGTGCCGGCGGCGATCCACGTCTCGCCGGAAGCTGCCGCGGGCGGCCCGCTCGCCAAGGTGCGCGATGGCGACCTGATCCGCCTCGATGCGGTGGCCGGCACGCTGGCCGTGCTGTTGCCGGCCGACGAGTGGGCCGAAAGAGAAACCGCGACCATGCCCGACCCGCTGCGCACCGACAACGGACACGGCCTCGGCCGCGACCTGTTCGCCGGCATGCGCCGCAATGCCTTGACCGCCGAAGAAGGAGCCTGCACATGGCTGTAGAAACGAAGACCCTCACCGCCATCGAGGTGATGCGCGATGCGCCCGTGATTCCCGTGATCGTGCTGCACGACGTCAAGGACGCGGTGCCCCTGGCGCGTGCGCTGGTGGCTGGGGGCATCCGCATGCTCGAGGTGACGCTGCGCACGCGCGAGGCCCTCGAATGCATCGAGATCATCGCCAAGGAAGTGCCCGATGCGGTGCCCGGGGCCGGCACCATCCGCAGCGCGGCCGATGCGCAGGCTTCGGCGCTGGCCGGCGCCAGGTTCGGCGTGAGTCCGGGCTACACGCGCGCAGTCGGCAAGGCCTGCCACGACCTCGGCCTGCCGCTGCTGCCCGGCGTGGCGACCGGCAGCGAGATCATGCTGGCCGAGGAGGATGGCTTCACCGAGCTCAAGTTCTTCCCCGCCGTGCAGGCCGGAGGGCTTGCCATGCTCAAGGCCTGGCAAGGTCCCTTCTCCGAGGTGAAGTTCTGCCCCACGGGCGGCATCACCGCGGCCAACGCGCACGAGTTCCTGTCGCTTCCCAACGTGGCCTGCGTGGGCGGCTCGTGGATCGTGCCCACGGACGCGATTGCCGCGGGAGACTGGGGCCGCATCGAGGCGCTGGCACGCGAGGCCAGCCAGTTGGCGCGATGAGCGGCTACTGCGATCCGGGCGATCTCAAGGTCATCGCCTTCGACGTCTTCGGCACCGTGGTCGATTGGCACGGCGGCATTGCCGCCGAAGCCGAGCGCCTGCTGCCCGGCATCGACGGCAGCGCTTTTGCGCTGGCATGGCGCGCCGGCTACCAGCCGGCGATGAAGAGCGTGATGGAGCGACTGGCAGCGGGCGAGGGCGGCTTCACGCTGCTGGACGAGCTGCACATGGGCATCCTCGAAGGCGTGCTGCGCGACTTCGGTGTCGAGCAGCTCGACGCTGTGCGCAAGCGCGAGCTCAACAAGGCCTGGCACCGGCTGCCGGCCTGGCCCGACGCCGTCAATGGCCTGGCGCGGCTCAAGCGCAAGTACATCGTCTGCACGCTGTCCAACGGCAACATCGGGTTGCTGACCGAGATGGCCAAGAACGCGGGCCTGCCCTGGGACTGCGTGCTGTCGGCCGAGGTCTTCAAGGCCTACAAGCCCGATCCGCGCACCTACCTCGGCGTGGCCGCGGTGTTCGACGTGACGCCCAGCCAGGTCATGCTGGCGGCGGCGCACCACGACGACCTGGCCGCGGCGCGCGGCTGCGGGCTGTGCACCGGCTACATCGAGCGTCCGTCGGAGTTCGGGCCGGGGCTTCCCAAGGACGTCTCGCCGCGCGCCGACAACACCCTGCATGCGCGCGACATCGGGGCGCTGGCGGACCTGCTGGGCTGCTGACTAAACAAGGGCGCGACGCTCAGCGCACGCCGGCGCCGGCGGCCTCGTCGGGACGCTGGATGAGCTCGATCTTGTACCCATCCGGATCCGTCACGAACGCGATCACCGTGGTGCCGCCCTTCACCGGGCCGGGCTCGCGCGTGACGTTGCCGCCCGCGGCCCTGATCTTCTCGCACGCCGCATAGGCATCGGGCACGCCCAGTGCGATGTGGCCGTACGCGCTACCCATCTCGTACTTGTCGGTGCCCCAGTTGTAGGTGAGCTCGATCTCGGCCTGCGCCGGGTTGCCCCCCTCGTAGCCCAGGAAGGCCAGGCTGTACTTGTACTCGGGGTTCTCGGAGGTGCGCAGCAGCTGCATGCCGAGCACGCGGGTGTAGAAGTCGATCGAGCGCTGCAGGTCGCCGACGCGCAGCATGGTGTGGAGGAATCGCATTTCGGGGCGTTTGGTGAGTTGTCGTGGCACCGGATTGTCGTGTCACTTGCCTCCGGCGAGTGTCAGCAGATGCGCATCGTGCTTTTCCAGGAAGGCGCGCAGCTGCTGCCGATACTCGGGCGCCACCGCCTCGCGCACGCTCGGGCGGTCCCGCAGTGCGTGCCGCCAGGCGTTCACCTTCGGCTTGTGGTCGAAGACGTGCGACTCGTGCAGCTCGTCGAAGAGCTCGAAGTAGCGGAACACCGGCGCGAACACCGCGTCGACCAGGCTGAAGCGCTCGCCCGCGAAGAAGGGGCCTGCGCCCAGCGCGGCCTCGACACGCTCGAACTTGGCGGCCAGCGCCTGGCGCTTCTGCTCGAAGACCTCGGCATCGCGCGTGGTCTCGTAGCCCCACAGGTCGGCGAGGACCGCGGAGCCGAACTCCATCCAGGCGCGATGCTCCGCGCGCTGCAGCGGATCTTCGGGATGCAGCCTGGGGCCGGGCTGCGTTTCCTCGATGTACTCGCAGATCACGTTGCTCTCGAACAGGATGCTCTCGCCGCCTTCGGGCCGCGGCACGCGCAGCAGCGGCACCTTGCCGAGCGGCGAGATCTTCACGAACCAGTCGGGCTTGTTCGCCAGGTCGATCACGACGCGCTCGAACGGGACTTTCTTCTCGCGCAGTGCGATGGCGGCGCGCTGCACGTAGGGGCACAGCAGGTGGCTGACGAGGGTGAGAGCTGCTTGGGACATCGTTCGCTTCCGTGTGGGGTGGAGGGGTCGGGAAGCGATTCTTCCGAGGCTCGAAAACCTTATCTAAAAAAGCTCATCGCCGAAAACGGGCGTTGTGCTATGCAGTCCAGCGCGTGAGCCGGCCGTTGTGCATCAGGCCGATGTGGTCGGCCATGGCCTGCGCCTCGGCTTCGTTGTGCGTGACCAGCACGGCGGTCTGGCCGGCAGCCTTGAGGATCTCGCGCACCTCGACGGTGAGGCGTTCTCGCGTCGCGGCATCGAGGTTGGAGAAGGGCTCGTCGAGCAGCAGCAGGGCGGGCGAGGGCGCCAGTGCGCGCGCCAGCGCAATGCGCTGCTGCTGGCCGCCGGAGAGCTCGTGCGGATAGCGCCCGGCGGACTCGGCCAGGCCCACCAGCGCGAGCATCTCGGCCACGCGTGCCCGCTGCTCCGCATGGGGCCGGCGCCGCAGCCCGAAGCCCACGTTCTGCGCCGCCGTGAGGTGCGGGAACAACGCGTACTCCTGGAACATCATGCCGACCCGCCGCTCCTCCGGCGGCAGGTGGACGGTCGCGGACGACAGCAGCCGCTCGCCGAGTCGGATGCTGCCCGCGCGCAGCGGCTCGAAGCCTGCGATGGCGCGCAGCACGGTGGTCTTGCCGCAGCCCGAGGGGCCGAGCAGGCAGCCGATGCGGCCGGCATCGAGCGAGAGCGAGAAGCCGTCGACCACGGTGTGCAGGCCGCGTGCGCCTTCGTAGGCGAGCCGCACGTCGTGGAGCTGCAGCGCCGCGCTCACAAGGCAACCTCCGTGCTACGCACTGCGGTGCGAGCCCCTTCGGGCGGCCGGGCGGCGCTCATTCCGCAAGCCCCTCGGCGCGCCCGCCCAGCCCGTTGCGCGCCAGCAGCACCACCGGCAGCAGGCCCGCGACCACGATCGCGAGCGCGGCGATGGCGCCTTCCTCGTAGGTGCCGCGCGCCGCCTCGGCGTAGAGCCAGGTCGCCAGCGTGTCGAAGTTCGCGGGCCGCAGCAGCAGGGTGGCCGGCAGCTCCTTCATCGCATCGACGAAGACCAGCAGCGCACCGGCCGCGATGGCCGGCCGCAAGAGCGGCAGGTGCACGCGGCGCAGGGTGCCGGCCGCGCTTTCGCCGAGCAGCCGCGAAGCCTGCTCGAGGGCGGGCGGGATGCGCGCGAGCCCGGCTTCGATGCCGCCCACCGGCATCGCCAGGAAGCGGATCGCGCAGGCGATCACCAGCACGATGCCGGCGCTCATCAGCGGCAGGCCGTCGCGGTCCAGCAGCCGGCCGAGCAGGGCGTCGAGGCCCAGCGCCGGCGTCAGCAGGCCGATGGCCAGCACCGTGCCGGGCAGCGCATAGCCCAACGTGGCGGCGCGGGCCTGCCAGCGCGCGCGGTTGACGGTCGAGCCCTGGTTGCGCACCGCCCAGGCCACCACCAGCCCCGCGGCCACGGTGGTCACCGTCACGCCCGACGCCAGGGCCAGGGTGTTGCCCAGGCTGGCGAGCAGGCCCTCGGAGATGCCGCCGCCCAGGCGCAGCCGCTTGGCCGTTTCCCAGAGCAGGTAGAGCGCCGGCGCGGCGAAGCCGATCAGGACCGGCAGCGCCGCCGCGATGCAGGCGAGCCAGGCCGCCGCACCGTGCAGGCGGCGCGGCTCGATGGCGCGCATGCGCTGTGCCGAGCCGAAGCGCTGGTGGCGCCGGCCATGGCGCTCGAGCAGCACCAGCGCCACCACGACGAACAGCATCGCGCAGGCGATCTGGGCGGCGCCCGCCAGGTCGGAGCGCGTGATCCAGGTGGTGTAGACCGCCACCGTCAGCGTCTGGATGCCGAGGAACTCGGAGGCGCCGATGTCGTTGAGGGTTTCAAGCAGCGCGAGGCTCAGGCCGACGGCGAGCGCGGGCCGAGCCAGCGGCAGCGCGACCCGGAAGAAGGCGCCGGCCGCGCTCTCGCCGAGCGTGCGGGCCGCCTCCATCAGGTGGGCGGGCTGGGTCATGAACATGGCGCGCGCCGTCATGTAGACATACGGATAGAGCACGAAGCCGAGCACCAGGATCGCGCCTGGCATCGAGCGCAGGTCGGGCAGCCGGAACTGCCGCGGGCTGTCGAAGCCCAGCGCCCAGCGGATCGCGCCCTGCACCGGGCCGATGGGATGCAGCAGGTCGAGGTAGGCGAAAGCCACGATGTACGTCGGCATGGCCAGCGGCAGCAGCAGCGCCCAGTGCAGCACCCGGCGGCCCGGGAAATCGCAGACCGTGACCAGCCAGGCGCAGCCGGTGCCGATCAGCAGCACCAGCGCGCCCACGCCGGCCAGCAGCAGCGCGGTGTTGAGCGCTGCCTGCGGCAGCACGTGACGCGCGAGGTGGGTCCAGTGCGAGAAGTCGGCGCCGAACGCCAGCCAGGCCAGGCTGAGCACCGGCGCGAGCACGCCGAGCGCGATGAGCACCGAGGCAGCGCGCCAGACCGGCCCAACCGGCCTCATGCTCATTGGATGACCTCCACCCTGTGGGCTGCGGTGCTATGAGCCTTCGGAGCGGCCGTGCGGCTCATGCCCTCGCGCTCGGCACTGCGTGCGTTCGCTGCCCCCGGCGCGGTCGGACGCGCTCAGGGGCGGCCCGTCGACGCGCCGTCACTGGTCGAAGCCGACCTTGTCCACCAGCGCGCTGGCCTGCTTGCGGTACTTGGCAATCTCGGTGAGGGGCAGCGGATCGACCTTCAGCTCGCCGATGCTGGACGCGGTGATCGAGTCGAGCGCCACGCCCTTGCGCACCGGGTACTCGAAGTTGGTCTCGGCATAGAAGGCCTGGGCCGGCTCGGAAACCAGGAACTCGAGCAGCTTGACCGCGTTGGCGCGCTGCGGCGCGTTCTTCGCGACCGCGGCGCCGCTCACGTTGACGTGCGTGCCGCCGCTCTTCGAGTTGGCGAAGGTCGGGCGGATCACCTTGATGGCTTCGCCCCACTTGCGCGCGTCGCTGCCTTCCTTGGCGCTCTTCATCTGGCCCACGTAGTAGGAGTTGGCCAGGCCGACGTCGCAGATGCCGCCCAGGATGTCGCGCGCCACGTCGCGGTCGCCGCCGGTGGCCTTGCGCGCCAGGTTCGCCTTGACGCCGCGCAGCCACTGCTCGGCCTTGGCCTCGCCGTCGTGCGCGATCATCGAGGCGACCAGCGCCGTGTTGTAAGGATGCTGGCCGGCGCGGATGCAGACCTTGCCCTTGTACCTGGGGTTGGCCAGGTCTTCATAGCGGAAGGAGGTGATGGGCAGGCTCTTGTCGGCATACAGCACGCGCGCGCGCATCGACAGCGAGAACCACTGGCCGTCGGCACCGCGCAGGTTGGCGGGAATCGCCGACTCGAGTGCCGCCGATTTCACCGGCTGCGTGACGCCGCCCTCGACCAGGTCGATCAGGTTGCCGATGTCCACCGTCATCAGCACGTCCGCGGGGGAGCGCGCGCCCTCGGCCTTGACGCGCTCGAGCAGCCCGTCCTTGATGAACACCGTGTTCACCTTGACGCCGCTCTGCGTGCTGAAGGCCGTGAGCAGCGGCTGAATGAGGCCGGGCTCGCGCGTGGTGTAGATCGTGACTTCCTCGGCGGCAAAGGCCGGGGCGGCGAGCCAGCCGGTGCCGGCCAGGGCGATACAGGCCAGGGTGCGAGCGCCGCGGGCGCGCGAAATGGAGCTCATGGGGTCCTCCTTGGGGATTGGGATGTGGCAATGATCGGCGCTCTTGGGCGCTGATACGAATCATTATCACTGTTGCTTCGAACTTGTCGGCGGATTTCCCCAAGGGGCGCGTGGCGCCGCGCGGGCGGGCTTGCATTGCCTGGGATCTGATCGGCTTGACCTCCGCGCGGCCTTGTTCCGCTGTGCAGTACTGAGCTATGCCAACGCGCCCATTGGAGGCCCCAAAAACTGCTTAGCGGAATAAGATTCCGCAAAACCGCCATCCCAGGCGGCACGACTGGACGGAGACATGACGAGTTTTTCTCCCGGCACCGCTCCGGCGCCCACGCGCATTCATGAGCTGCTCGACGACTGGGCGCACATCCAGCCTCATGCGTTGGCGCTGAAGGATGCCGAGCTTGCGCTCAGCTACCTGGACCTGAAGGAAGCCTCCGAGTCGGCGGCCCGCCAGTTGTCCGAACTGCAGGTGCGTGCCGGCGACCGCGTCCTGGTGGTGGGCGAGAACTGCGCGGCCATCGGCGTGCTGGTGCTGGCCCTCAGCCGGCTGGACGCCTGGTCGATCGTCGTCAACGCGCGGCTGTCGGCGCGCGAGATCGACACCTTCATCGAGCACGCCGGCGCCCGCCGCGTGATCTACACGTGCCACGTGTCGGCCGATGCGCAGCAGCACGCCCAGCGCCATGGCGCCGCGGCGCAGGCCTGGGACGTCATCGGCACCCTGTGGGTCGGCCCGCTGGCCGGCGAGGTGCAACCCGAGCCCTGCGCGCAGGCGGCGCAGGAACAGGTGGCCTCGCTGATCTACACCTCCGGCACCTCGGGTGCGCCCAAGGGCGTGATGCTCACGCATGCCAACCTGATGTTCGCGGCCGCCAGTGCGCGCGACATCCGCGGGCTCGGCCCCGGCGACCTGATCTACGGCGTGCTCCCGATGGCGCACGTGGTGGGCCTGTCGACCCAGTTCCTCGGCTGCATCGCCAGCGGGGCGGCGCTGCTGCTGGAGGCGCGCTTCTCGCCCGCCGCCCTGGCGCAGGCGCTGGCGCAGGAGGGCGTGACCGCCTTCACCGGCGTGCCGGCCATGTTCGCCAAGCTGCTGGATTGGGCCCGCGAGAAGGGCCAGGCGCTGCAGGCGCCGGCGCTTCGCTTCGCGTGCGTGGTCGGCTCGCCGCTCACGCCCAGCCTGAAGGCGGGGGTCGAGGCCGCGCTGGGGCTACCGCTGCACAACGGCTACGGCCTGACCGAGACCGCACCCACCGTGGCGCAGACCCGCATCGAGGCCCCGCGGCAGGACTGCACCGTCGGCTTCGCGCTGCCCGGCGTGCAGACGCGCGTCGTGGACGCGGCCTCGGGCGCCGAGCGGGCCGATGGCGAGATCGGCGAGCTGCGGGTGCGCGGCCCCAACCTCATGAAGGGCTACTACCGCAACGAAGCGCTGACGCGCGAGGTGATCGACGACGAAGGCTGGTTCAACACCGGCGACATGGCGCGCCGCGATGCCGATGGCGCGCTGCACATCGTGGGCCGCAGCAAGGAGCTGATCATCCGCTCGGGCTTCAACGTCTATCCGGTGGAGGTCGAGCAGGTGCTCAACGGCCATCCGGCGGTGGTGCAGTCGGCGGTGGTCGGGCGCACGGTGGAGCACAACGAGGAGGTGGTCGCCTTCGTCGAGCTGGTCTCGGACGCGCAGCCTGGCGAAGAGGCGATGCGGCAGTACCTGCGCGAGCGGCTGTCGCCCTACAAGGTGCCGAGCGAGATCCGCTTCCTCGCCCAGCTGCCGGCCGCGCCCACCGGCAAGATCCTGAAGAGTGAACTGAAGACCCTGGCCCTGCAGCGCACGAAATGACGCTCACCCCCAGGTTGGCTCACTTCGTGTAGCCGCCCACCCCCTTCCGGGGGCAACACCAGCGGCCCGGCAAAGCCGGTTCCGCGGTGTTCTCCGAATGTCCATAACCGAAGGCACAAAGGATCCAGCATGGCACTCCCGGCACTCCTGAAAGACAAGCTCTCGCTGCCGCTGATCGGCTCGCCGCTGTTCATCATCTCCAACCCCGATCTCGTGCTGGCGCAGTGCCTGGCCGGCGTGGTCGGCTCCTTCCCGGCCCTCAATGCACGGCCGAAGGAACTGCTGGACGAATGGCTCGCGCACATCACGGCGACGCTGGATGCAGCCTGCGCAGCCGAGCCCGAGCGCCGGGTCGCGCCCTTCGCGGTCAACCAGATCATTCATTCGTCCAACGACCGGCTCGACCACGACATGGACCTGTGCGTGAAGCACCGCGTGCCGATCGTCATCACCAGCCTGTCGGCGCCCACGGATTACGTCGCGCCGGTGCATGCCTACGGCGGGCTGGTCTTCCACGACGTGACCAACGTCAAGCATGCTCAGAAGGCGCTCGCGGCCGGTGTCGACGGCCTGATCCTGGTGTGTGCGGGGGCGGGCGGCCATGCCGGCACGATGAGCCCTTTCGCGCTGGTGGCCGAGGTGCGGCGATTCTTCGACGGGCCCATCGCGCTGTCGGGTTCGATCACCTCCGGCGCGCACGTTGCCGCCGCGTTGGCGATGGGCGCCGACCTCGCCTACGTCGGCACGCGCTTCATCGCCACGCCCGAGGCCAATGCGCAGGAGGCCTACAAGCAGATGATCGTCGACAGCGCCGCGGCCGAAGTGACCTACACGCCGCTCTTCACCGGCGTGCATGGCAACTACCTGACGCGCAGCATTGCCGCCACCGGCCTGGACCCGGCGCAGCTGCCCACGGCCGACAAGACATCGATGAACTTCGGCACCACGCGCATCAAGCCCTGGAAGGACGTGTGGGGCGCGGGGCAGGGCGTCGGCAACATCGACGACGTGCTGCCCACGGCAGAGCTGGTGCAGCGCATGACGCGCGAATACCGCGGCGCACTGGCGCAGCTCGCTGCCTGAGCGCACGATCCGACAACACTCCAAGGAGACTGAAATGAGCGACAAGAAAGCCATCCTCGTCATCGGCGCCGGCGACGCCACCGGCGGCGCCATCGCGCGCCGCTTCGCCCGCGAAGGCTACATCGCCTGCGTCACCCGGCGCCAGGCCGACAAGCTGCAGCCGCTGGTCGACCAGATCAAGGCCGAGGGCGGCCAGGCGCACGGCTTCGGCAGTGATGCGCGCAAGGAGGAGGAGATGGTCGCGCTGGTCGAGCAGATCGAGCGCGAGATCGCGCCGATCGAGGTGGCGGTGTTCAACATCGGCGCCAACGTGCGCTTCGGCATCACCGAGACGACCGCCCGCGTGTATCACAAGGTCTGGGAGATGGCCTGCTTCGGCGGCTTCCTGATGGGGCGCGAAGTTGCCAAGGCGATGCTGCCGCGCGGACGCGGCACCATCATCTTCACCGGCGCCACCGCCAGCCTGCGCGGGCGCGACGGCTACGCTGCCTTCGCGGGCGCCAAGCATGCGCTGCGCGCGCTGGCGCAGAGCATGGCGCGCGAGCTGTGGCCCAAGGGCATCCACGTGGCGCATCCGGTGATCGACGGCGCCATCGACACCGAGTTCATCCGCACCACCTTCCCCGAGCGCTACGCGCTGAAGGAGCGCGACGGCATCCTGCAGCCCGACAGCATCGCCGACGCCTACTGGCAAATCCACATGCAGCCGCGCCACGCCTGGACGCACGAGACCGAGCTGCGCCCCTGGCTGGAAAGCTGGTGAGAGAAGAGAGCAAAGGAGCAGCGCCATGACGGTCCACGTCGAGTTCCTGTTCGACTTCGGCAGCCCCAATGCCTACCTGTGCCACCGCGTGATCCCCGCGATCGAGGCGCGCACCGGCGTGAAGTTCGAGTATGTGCCCGTCCTGCTGGGCGGGATCTTCAAGCTCAGCGGCAACCGCTCGCCGGCCGAGGCCTTCGCTGGCATTCCGAACAAGCGTGCCTACGACCAGCTGGAGCTCAAGCGCTTCGTCGCGAAGCACCGGCTCGAGCGCTATCGGCCCAATCCCCACTGGCCCGTCAACACGCTGCAGGTCATGCGTGGCGCGGTCGCTGCGCAGAAGCAGGGCTGCTTCGAGCGCTATGTCGAGGCCGTCTACGTGGCCATGTGGGAGGAGGGCCGCAACATGGAAGACCCCGAGGTGATCGTGCGCACGCTGGACGAGGCGGGGCTCGACGGCCAGCGCCTCTACGCCGGCACGCAGGACCCGGAGGTGAAGAGCACGCTCATGGCCAACACCCAGTCCGCCTTCGAGCGCGGCGCCTTCGGCTCGCCGACCTTCTTCGTCGGCGGTGAAATTTTCTTCGGCAAGGACCGCCTGCGCGTGGTCGAGGAAGAGATCGTGCGCCAGGGCGCCGCCGCGTAGACGGCAACGCAGACGGCAACGCGCCCATCCACCAGGAGACAAGCATGAAGACGACAAGACGATTCTTTGGAGCCGCGGCCATTGCGGCGCTGTACACGCTCGGCGGCCCGGCGTCGACCGCATGGGCGCAGGACGCATCGGACTTCCCTGCAAGGCCCATCAAGATCATGCTCGGCTTCCCGCCGGGCGGCTCGACCGATTCGCCGATGCGCGTGCTGGCGGAGGACGCCTCGAAGATCCTCAAGCAGCCGGTCGTGATCGAGAACAAGCCAGGCGCCGCCGGCCTGATGCCGGCCCAGCTGCTGCAAGGGGCGCAGCCCGACGGCTACACGGTGGGCGTGATCCCCGCCAACCTGTTCCGGCTGCCCTACACCGGCAACATCAACTGGAACCCGGCCACCGACCTGCGCTACGTGATCGGCCTGACCTCCTTCGTCTACGGCATCGTCGTGCCGGCGTCGTCGCAAATCAAGACCATGGACGACTACGTCGCCTACGCGAAGGCGCATCCCGGCGAGCTGACCTATGCCACGCCCGGCGCCTACCTCGCGCAGCACCTGGCGATGGAACAGGTCGCGCGCATCAAGAACATCAAGCTGAGCCACGTGCCCTACAAGGGCACGGCCGAGTCGCTTCAGGCAGTGGTGGGTGAGCACGTGATGTCGGCGGCCGAGACCTCCGGCTGGGGGCCGTATGTGGAGAGCGGCAAGCTGCGCCTGCTGGTCACCTTCGGCGAGAAGCGCATGAGCCGCTTCCCCGATGTGCCCACCTTGAAGGAAGTCGGCATCGACATCCCGCCGCCTTCCGCTGCCTGGGGGCTGGCGGTGCCGAAGAACACGCCCGCCGCGGTCGTGGCGAAGCTGCACGACGCCTTCAAGCAGGCGATGGAGCAGCCGGCCTTCCGCAACGCGCTGGCGCAGTACTACATGGAGCCGGTGTACATGAGCTCGGCGCGCTACCAGCAGTTCGCGGCCGAGTCGACGCAGCGCGAGAAGCAGCTGCTCGAGGCGATCGGCTTCGTGCGCGAGAAGTAGTCACCGGCGCGAGCCCAATCCCTGCTCGATCTCGCGCACCATCGCGATCAGCCTGGGCCGCACCTCGTCCCACAGCGTGTCGCGCGACATGCTGTGCGCCGGACCCGCCGCATTGATCACCATCAGCGGCAGCCCGCCGCCCGGCTGGAAGGGCACGGCGATGCCGTTGATCTCCTTCTGCCATTCGCCGAACGAGCCTACGCAGCCGCTCTCGGCCAGGTCGGCGCAGGCTTGTCGTATGCCTTTCTCGATGCGCGGCCAGGCGATCGGGTCGAGGGACTGGATGCGCTCCTCCAGCGCCAGGCGCACGTTCTCCGGCGCCGCCGCAAGGTAGGCGCGGCCCATCGCGGTGGTGGCCAGCGGGATGCGCGCGCCGATGTCCAGCCGCAGCGTCACGATCGAGTGGCCGCGGCAGTTCTCGATATAGAGCATCGACATCTCGTCGCGCAGGCCGAGCGAGACCAGCGTGCCGGTGTCGATCGCCAGCTGCTGCATCAGCGGCCGGCTCATCTCCTTCACGTCCAGCCGCGCCAGCGTGGTGCCGCCGAGCATCAGCGTCGCCATGCCCAGGCGGTAGCGGCCCGATTCCTCGACGTGATGCAGGTAGCCCAGCTTCGTCAGCGTGTAGGTGAGGCGCGTGACGGTGGATTTGGGCAGCTTGCAGCGCTCTGCGAGCTCCTGGTTGCCGAGGCGCTCCTCGCCGGACCTGAAGCAGCGCAGCACGTCGAGGCCGCGCGCCAGGGCGGTGACGAAGTGGCGGTCTTCGCGGCCATCGTCCAGCACATCGGGATCGAAGGGGGCGGGGGAATTCTTCATGGGCGGTCTCCTGCGTTCTGCACAGCGGTATCGATGTGGAGGCCGCGAGAGGATGGGCCCTATGAAGCCACGTCGCGCCAATTCACAATTGCAGAATTATGAACCGCACTGCAAAACAAATGCAGCGCTTATTGCAGGAGACAACCCCATGCAGCAGTCCGTCGCCACCGGTGCCCACAACTTCGCTTCCATCGAGCGCGTGGTGTTCGGCCAGCCCGCGGCCGGCGTGATTGCGGCCGAGGCGGCGCGGCTCGGGAGCCGGCGGGTCTTCATCGTCGCGAGCCGCACGCTGCGCACGCAGACCGGCGTGATCCGCGAGATCGAGACCGCGCTCGGCGAGCGCCACGCAGCCACCTTCGACGGTATCCCCCAGCACACGACCCGCGGCGGCGTGGCGCGCGCAACGGCCGCGGCCCTGGAAGCCGAGGCCGACCTGGTGGTGGCGGTAGGCGGAGGCTCCGTCATCGACGCCTCGAAGATGGTGCTGCTGTGCATGCGCCACGGCATGACCGACGAGCACCTGGAGGCACTGGACCGCTTCGAGGTGAAGCTGGGCGAGGATGGCAAGCCGGTGCGGCCCGTCTTCGAGGGCCCGGCGCTGCGCATGATTGCGGTGCCCAGCACGCTCAACGGCGGCGAGTTCAACGGCGGTTGCCTGGTGACCGACGAGCGCCGCAAGCTCAAGCAGACCTTCTTCCACCCGCTCATGATGCCGCGCACGGTCGTGCTCGACCCCGCACTGACGTTGCACACGCCCGAGTCGCTGTGGCTGGGCTCGGCCACGCGCGCGCTCGACCATGCCATCGAGGCGTTGCTGTCGACCACGCCGACGCCGCTGGCCGACGCGGTGGTGCTCGACGGCATCGCGCGCATGGCGCGAGCGCTGCCGGCCTGGAAGGCGCAGCCGCAGAGCCTGGCGGCGCGCGCCGAATGCCAAATCGCGAGCTGGCTGTGCTCCTACGGCTTGTCCAGCCGCGGGCCGCAGGGCGGCGTGATGATGGGCCCCAGCCACGCCATCGGCCACGTGCTGGGCGGCAGCTGCGGCGTGCCGCACTACTACTGCACGCCCGTGATGATGCCGGCGATCCTGAAGTGGTCGGAGCCGGCGACTTCAGCGCGCCAGCGTCAGCTGGCCCAGGCGCTGGGCCGGCCCGCATCGAGTGCGGCCGAGGCCTTCGCCGAGCTCGTGAAGTTCCTGGCCCTGCCTGCGACGCTGCGCGACGTCGGCGTCGATGAGAGCCAGTTCGAGATGATCGCCCGCACCAGCATGCGCGAGCTGTTCATCCACGGCAACGCACGCAGGATCTCCGGGCCGGCAGAGGTGCAGGAGATCCTGCGGCTCGCCGCCTGAGGGCGTTCAGCGCTTCGTCTCGAACACCAGGCAGGTGGTCGTGCCGTGCGCGTACAGCGTGCCGTCGGGGCCGAAGAGGCGGGCCTCGGCGGTCGCGAGCTGCCGGCCGCAATGGATCACCTTGCCTTCCGCGCGCACCCGCTGCACCTTGGGCGTGAGGCCCTTCACGTAGTTCACGCTCAGCTCGGCCGTGGTGTAGGCGCGGCCGGGCGGCATCATCGTGTGCACCGAGCAGCCCAGCGCCGAATCGAGGACGGTGGCGACCCAGCCGCCATGGATGGTGCCCAGCGGATTCAGGTGCTGCGGCAGCGGCGTGCCCTGGAACACCGCGACGCCGGGGCTGACCGAGAGGATGGTGAAGTCGAGCGTCTTGGCGATGGCGGCGTAGCGGATGTCGCCGCGCAGCATGGCCTGCATGACTTCGAGCCCGGTCTTGCCTTCGATCTGCTCGGGGCTGGCCAGGCCCGGCCCGGGACCCGCCTCCAGCCGGGCGATGACCTCGCGCTCTTCGGCAAGCCAGGCGTCAAGTGAGGTGCTCTGCGTCAAGGGTCTTTCTCCGGTTTAAAGGTTGCATATGCAATGGTTGTAGCTACAATCGTCAGCCATGAATGCTATCGCAAAGCCGCAGGGCTGTACCAACTTCAGGCTGCGCCGCCTGACGCGCATGGTGTCACGTCACTACGACGCCCACGTGGCCGCGTCCGGGCTCAAGACAACGCAGTATTCCCTGCTCTCGCATGTGCTGAGCCTTGGCCCCCTGCGGCCCGTGGACCTGGCCGACGCGATGAACGTCGAGGCCTCCACGCTGAGCCGCAACCTCAAGCCCATGCTCGCCGCCGGCTGGCTGACGCAGGGCGAAGGGCCGGATGCGCGCAGCCGGCTGATCGCGATCACCGACGCCGGCCGCACCAAGCGCACCGAGGCGCAGCGCCTGTGGCGTGCCGCGCAGATGGAGCTCAACGAGATGCTGGGCGTCGAGCGCGTCGTGGCGCTGCACCAGTTGATCGACGACAGCATCGCGCTCCTGCAGCGCGCCGGATTGAAGGACGAGGAAAGCAGCGATGAGTGATTCCAACCCCACGGCCGCAGCAAGCGCGGGCCCGTCCGCCGTGCACCGCTACGCACTATGGCTCGTACTGCTGGCGACCGCCGGCACCTTCGCCCTCACGATGGGCGTGCGCCAGACCATGGGCCTGTTCCTGTCGGCGCTCAACACCTCGACCGGGCTGGGCGTCGCCAGCATCAGCCTGGCTTTCGCCTTCGGCCAGCTCTGGTGGGGGCTGACGCAGCCCTTCGCCGGCGCGGTGGCAGACCGCATCGGCACCGGCCGCGTGATCTTCATCGGCGTGCTGCTCGTAGCGCTGGGCACCATCATCACGCCCTTCATGACGTCGACGGCAGGCCTGATCTTCGCGATCGGCGTGCTGGCGGCGGGCGGCGCCGGCATGGCCGGGCCCTCGGTGCTGATGGGCGCCACCGCGCGCCTCGTGACGCCCGCGCAGCGCGGGCTGGCCACCGGCATCGTGAACGCGGGCGGCTCCTTCGGCCAGTTCGCGATGGCGCCGATCGCCATCGGCCTCACCGCCGCCTACGGCTGGGCCAACGCGATGCAGGTGCTGGGCTTCCTGATCCTGCTGGCGCTGCCGGCGGTCTTCGTGCTCAAGGGCAATTCCAATGCGCTTGCCACGGCCTCGGGCGCCAAGCGCCTGAGCGCGCGCGAAGCCGTCGGGCAGGCGCTCGCGTTGCCGAGCTTCCGCCTGCTGAGCCTGGGCTTCTTCGTCTGCGGCTTTCACGTGGCCTTCCTCGCCACCCACCTGCCGGGCGTGGTCGCGGCTTGCGGGCTGCCGCCCGAAGTGGGCGGCTGGTCGCTCGGCATCATCGGCCTCTTCAACATCGTCGGCAGCCTCGCAATGGGCTGGGCGGTGGGCCGCTGGCGCATGAAGTCGCTGCTCGCGCTGCTCTATGCAACCCGCGGCGTGGCGGTGCTGATCTTCCTGCTGGCGCCGAAGACGACGCTGGTGATGCTGCTCTTCGCAGCGGTGATGGGCGTGACCTTCCTCTCGACCGTGCCGCCGACGGCGGGCCTGGTGGCCAAGATGTTCGGCCCGGCCAACATGGCGATGCTGTTCGGCATCGTGATGCTGGCGCACCAGGTGGGCGGCTTCCTCGGCGCCTACCTGGGCGGCACCATCTTCGAAGCCACCGGCAGCTACGACTGGGTCTGGTACATCGACATCGTGCTGGCCGCCGGCGCCGCGCTGGTCAACCTGCCGATCCGCGAGGCGCTCGTGCCGCCGCGCGCAGCCAAGGCCGCGGCCTGATAGCTGGTACGGCCTGCCATGAGCACCGTCGATCCGCGAACACGCCTCCTGCTCGAGGCGCCGATCGCCAGCACTTTGCTGCGCCTGGCCATGCCCAATGTGCTGGTGATGGTCGCGCAGGCTTCGGTCGGCCTGATCGAGACCTACTTCGTCGGCAAGCTCGGCACCGATGCGCTGGCCGGCATGGCGCTGGTGTTCCCGATCGTCATGCTGATGCAGATGACCTCGGCCGGTGCGGTGGGCGGCGGCATCGCCTCGGCGATCGCGCGGGCGCTGGGTGGCCAGCGCCGCGCCGATGCCAATGCACTGGTGCTGCATGCGATCCTGGTGGCGGTGGGCTTCGGCCTGCTCTTCAGCGCCGTGCTGCTCGTCGGAGGTCGCGCGCTCTATGCGCGCATGGGCGGCGAGGGAGCCTCGCTCGAAGCCGCCGTGACCTATTCGCACTGGGTGTTTGCCGGCGCCGTGCTGGTGTGGCTCTTCAATTCGCTGGCGGCGGTGATCCGCGGCACCGGCAACATGGCGGTGCCGGCCAGGGTGACGGTGGGCGGCGTGGTCTTCCTGATCCCGGTGTCGCCGCTGCTGATCTTCGGCTGGGGCCCGATCCCCGCGCTCGGCATCGCGGGCGGCGCGATCGCGCTGCTGCTGTACTACCTGGTCGGCACGCTGGCGCTGTTGGCCTACCTGCGCTCGGACGCCAGCTACCTGAAGCTTTCCTTTGCGGGCGTGCGGCTGCGCTGGCCGCTGTTCCGCGACATCCTGCGCGTGGGCCTGGTCTCCTCCATTGCCACCGTCTGCGTCAACCTCTCCATCGCGGTTGCCACCGCGCTCGCCGGCCAGTTCGGCGCGGGGGCGATTGCCGGCTATGGCACCGGCTCGCGCCTCGAATACCTGCTGGTGCCGCTGGTTTTCGGCTTCGGGGCGCCGCTGCTCGCGATGGTTGGCACCTGCATCGGCGCCGGCCAGCGCGAACGCGCGCTGCGGGCCACGTGGGTCGGCGTGGCCATGGCCTTCACGATGGCCGAAGCGGTGGGCCTGGCGGCTGCGTTGTTCCCGCGCCCCTGGCTGATGCTCTTCGGCAACGATGCGGCCATGCTCGAGGCCGGCACGCAGTACCTGCGTACGGTGGGTCCCTTCTACGGCTTCTTCGGCGCCGGGCTGGTGCTGTACTTCGCGTCGCAGGGCGCGGGGCGGCTCTTGTGGCCGGTGCTGGGGAACCTGGCACGCCTCGCGGTCGCTGCGGTCGGCGGCTGGCTGGCGCTGCGCTGGACCGGCGAGCTGGTGCACGTGTTCACGGCCCAGGCCGTGGCACTGGTGGTCTATGGGGCGGTCATCGCCGGGGCTATCGCGGGCGGTGCGTGGTTCGGGCCGGTGGGCTGGCCGCGCAGCACGGCCGGGCTGCTGCGGCGGGTCGGCGCTTCCTGAATTCCTCTTTCATCCCTCTCACTTTTCTGGAGCTTCGCATGCAGATCAAGGACGCTGTCGTTTTCATCACCGGCGCCAACCGCGGCCTGGGCCTGGCCTATGCGCGCGCCGCGCTCGCCGCCGGTGCGAAGAAGGTCTACGCGGCGGCGCGCGACCCGAAATCCGTCGTGCTCGAAGGCGTGGTGCCGGTCGCCCTGGACGTCACGCAAACCGCGCAGGTCGAGGCTGCCGCGCGGGCTTGCAGCGACGTGACCCTCGTCATCAACAATGCCGGCATCTCGCGCGGCTCGGGCCTGCTGTCGAACGACTCGCTCGATGCGGCGCGGGCCGAATTCGACACCAATTTCTTCGGCCTCTGGGCCGTGAGCCGCGCCTTCGCGCCGGTGCTGGCGAAGAACGGCGGCGGCGCCATCGTCAACGTGCTGTCGGCACTGAGCTGGATCACCTTCCCCAGCGTGGCGACCTACAGCGCCTCGAAGTCGGCCGCCTGGTCGCTGAGCAACGGTCTGCGCAACGAGCTCGCTGCGCAGGGCACGCAGGTCGTCAGCGTGCACGTGGGCTACATGGACACCGACATGGCCAGCCATGTGCCGGGCGAGAAGACCTCGCCCGACGACGTGGCGCGCCAGACCCTGGCCGCGGTGGAAGCCGGCGAGCCGGAGGTGCTGGCCGACGCGACGGCGCGGCAGGTCAAGCTGGGCTTCGGCGCGAATCCGCCGGCTTACGCCGCGGCGCGCTGAAGGGCTGGGGCGCGCAGATCAGCCTTACTGGCTGCTCCACGCCCGCTTGGTCAATTCCAGCCAGAGCTGAAGCGCTTCATCTTGTCCGAGCTGGTTGGCTGTGCGTGTGATGGCATCTTCACGAAACTCGATGGGCACACCGGCGTTGTCAACCGCCGTAGCCGCCTTCCGGTGGAGGCGCGCCGGGCGATCCGGGTCGCTGAGCACTTTTTTGATCTCTGCCACTTCGTCTTGATAACGGGCGCGCAGAACGACCTCTTGCCAAGGCTCCCAAGTGGCAACGAAGTCCCAGAAGCGCTCGCCCTCTTGCGTCAGAACCGCCCGCTTGGCGACTTCGATGTCCTCGAAGGTGACGCTAGAGATGCTGGAGCGGGTGAATAGCGCATCCGGTTTCTCGCCGCCGAGCTCGAGTGATTCGTGGAGCCCGGCAAGGTACGCGAGATGTGTTTCGACCTCTTCGTCGTGTTCGGGGAGGTTCGCGGCGCGGCGTTCCTTGTTGATGTCGTTCACCTTGTGCCGCGCCAACTCATCGATAACGCGGCGGCGGAACACCTGGCGCGCGATCTCGATCATCTTCGGCAGATCGTCATTCAGAGCACCGTCCCAGACCGGCTGCGCAAGCCATTCCTCTTGCGCCTTGCCCAGCGCCAGCGACACACCGTCATCGCAGCTTGCATCGCCGCCCAGGAGCACAATGAAAACGCGTTCGGCCAGCGCGGGCTTGGCGGCCATTTCTTCCACCAGGTGCCGAAGCATCGGCTTGAGATTCGGGTTCTTCGCGCCCCGCAGGGAGCGTGTAACGAGTTTTGCCAGGAGCGCCAGATCCTGGGTTTTTGCCAGATGCTGCCATTCCGGGGACTCGCAAAAGCCTTGGTCAAGGTCCAGCGCTTTGGACAACGGAATGGATGGGTCATCGGCGGTTGCAGTGGAAGCAGAGGCGAGTCCTTCCGACTGGAAGCTTTGCCAGGCAGTGAGCAGGCCCTGTTCATCGACCGAATGGTAGTTGCGCCGCTGAACAGCCATGCGTTCGTTTAGGGGGGCCGGCGTATCGCATGTCCCTCCACTCAAACGATCGAGGAAGTCGGTCTCCTCTTCTTGCGGGAATGTCTCCCTGTTTGAGCCTTCAGCCGACGGATCGGTGAAGTCGTCGTGGTCCGAGGCATTGAGCCCTTCAGGGTTCAGCGTCGGACCTTCAACCTGCACCTCCGCTTGCCCGGATCGAGGCGCGCTGTGAAGGCCAGCGATGAAATTGACAAGGTTTGACACGGTTGAAGGATCCCAGTGCCGCTCTGTCAGGAACTGGTGGACATCGTGGAGATCAGCCAGCAGGTCCCGCGCTGCGGACGAGGCCTCGGTTGAATGGGTGGCCGTCGCAGGCACCGATGACGCCGGCTGGCGTGTCTCCCGGTCTCCAAAGACTGACCTTCCCTGCCCCTCCGTCTGGTCAATCCGAGTCGCCGGCGGGTTTTCCTGGGCATTCTGGTCGTCGGCGATGGCTGGGTTCAGAGGCGCGACCTGTGGGTTGTCTTGGGCGGTGGAGGGGCGATCGTTGGTGGTGTAGCGGGTGGGGGAGGGGGAGGCGCGGCTGGCTCTCATGGGGTGTCGAACTTTCTTGTAGAGGCGTTGAAGGCAAGATCCCGGCGAACTCCTGGTCCTGCCTGTCGATCAACGACCCAAGCTCAGTAACACCGCATTGGTCCCAGTTCCCGTGATGAACAAGACTTCGGCAATCGGTAGGGCGAGGTGCCAAGACCCCGCCCGATAACGCGACGGCCCGCCAAGCCAGCAGGGCTTCGTCGCCGATCCGCCGGCCTAAGCGGCGGCGCGGTGAAGCGCAGGGCGCTCGGCGCGCGGCGCCGGCAGCAGCCTGCGCAAGGCCTCGAAGAACAGATCGGACTGCTCGCGCTCGCCCTGGATCTGCGCCGCCACGTGCGCGGCCAGCTTGGCGTCGACCGGCGCCAGCGGCCGGCCGGTGGACTGCGCGATCACCTGGTGCAGGCAGGCACGCTCGACATAGTAGAGATCGTCATAGGCGTGCGCAATGTTCGCGCCCGCCACGATCACGCCGTGGTTCGCCAGGAAGGCGATGTCCTTGCCCGCCATGGCGCGGGCGATGCGCTCGCCCTCATGGTCGTCGAGTGCCAGGCCGTTGTAGACCGCGTCGACGGCGATGCGGTCCATGAAGCGCATCGCGTTCTGGCTCAGCGTCGGGTCGAGCGCGCGGTCGGTGGTGAGGGTGAGCGCGGTCGCGTAGGGCATGTGGCAGTGGAGCACCACCGCATGGCCCGTGATGCGGTGCACCGCGCCGTGGATGAAGAGGGCAGTGGGCTCGACACGGTGGCGCCCGGCCAGCACCTCGCCGCGCACGTCGATCAGCACGATGTCCTCTGGGCCGATCTCGCTCCAGTGCAGGCCGCGCGGGTTGATCAGGTAGCGGTCCTGCGCGCCGGGCAGGGCCACGCTGAAATGGTTGCACACGCCTTCCGAAAGGCCGTGGTGCGCGGCAGCGCGAAGCGCCAGTGCAAGGTCTTCGCGCAGCGTGCGGACCGCGGGGCTGGCGTACTCGGCTTCGGGGCTCATCGTGTGATCTCCTTGAAAAGTGCGGCTCACTGGAATACCTTCGCCTTCGGCTGCGGTGCTATTCGCCTTCGGGGCGGCCGTGCGGCTCATGTACGAAGGCTCCCGCTGAACGCGGCCACGAAATCCATCGCCGCCTCGCGCACTGCGTCGGCGCTCTTGCCGGGCTTGTAGAGCGCCGAGCCGATGCCGAAGCCCGTGGCGCCGGCCTCGCGCCAGGCCTGCATGCCGGCCGGCGTGATGCCGCCCACGGGCAGCAGCGGCGTACCCGGCGGCAGCACAGCGAGCAGCGCCTTGACCACCGCGGGCGAGGCGAGCTCGGCCGGGAAGAGCTTGAGGCCGGTGGCCCCTGCCGCGAGTGCGCCGAAGGCCTCGGTGGGCGTCATCACGCCTGGCAGGCTCACCAGCCCGAGGCGTGCCGCTTCGGCCACCACCTCGGGATTGAAGTTGGGCGCGACGATCAGTTGGCCGCCGGCACCATGCACCTCGCGCACCTGCTGTGCATCGAGCACCGTGCCGGCGCCCACCAGCGCGCCGGGAAAGCGCTCGCGCAGCAACGCGATGCTCTTGAGCGGCTCGGGCGAGTTGAGCGGCACCTCGAGCAGGCGGAAGCCGGCGCCGACGATCGCATCGCCGACCTCCGGCGCCTCGGCCGGGCTCAGCCCGCGCAGGATGGCGACGAGCGGCAGCTGCCGCAACGCCGTGGAGAACGAATCGTCGAGAGAGATCATTGGTGGGGTACCTTTGCCTGCGGCTGCAATGCTATTCGCCCTCGCAGCGACCTTGGGTTCATGACCTTGCCTTGTCCGCAAGATGGATGGAGGCCAGTGCATGCAGCCCGGCCCAGGTGGCCTCGGCGCCCAGCGTGCGCGCGGTGTTGCCGGAGATCTCCAGTGCCAGCAGGTAGCGCTGGGTGAGTGCGGGGCTGCCGATCAGCACCAGCTCGCCGCCGTGGATGGACTGCGTGCGCAGCTCCTCGCCGATCAGCAGCCCGGAAAGATAGCTCGCCAGCTCGCCAGCCGGCATGCGGTCGAACAGCGCCAGCGTGCGGGCGCCGAAGGCGTTGTGCAGCAGGCCCTGGCCGTTGTCGGCCTGCGTCACGCCTTCGAGGAAGGCGACTTCGTCCAGCGGCGCCTGCGCGTCGAGCGTGCGTGCCAGGATCGAGTGCTGGCTCAGCAGCGCATAGAACTCGCCCGTCATGAAAGTGCGGAAACCCGTCACCCGCCCGCGCTTGACCGTCGCCCACTTGTTGTGCGTGCCGGGCAGTACGAACAGGCCATCGGACAGGCCGGTGATCGCCATGGCGCCGAAGATCTGCACCTCTTCGCCGCGCATCACGTCGGGCACGCCGTCGTGCAGGTCGCTGAGGCCGGGCACGATCGCAATGCGGCCCGGCTCGATCTCGACGATCGCGTTGCCCACCTCGACCCGGCCCGAGGGGCAGGGACAGTAGGGCGCCTCGATCCAGCCCTGCTTGCTGCCCGCCATGCCCGAGATCAGGCAGAAGCTGCCGGTGGGGCGCATCCAGTCGCCGAACAATTCCTCGAAGAGCGCCGGAAAGCCGCCGGCCGGCACCGTGAGGATGCCGCGCGGATGGCTGCGTTCCTCGAGCACGTGCCCCTTGCCGTCCAGCAGTGCGCCGCGCAAGGAGCTGGTGCCCCAGTCGATGGCGATCAGATGCATACAGGGCTGCGAAAGTTGTTGACCTTCAGTGATTGTCCCTGGGAACGAAAGAACCGCGCTTGCCGCGCAGGAATCCGAGGTCGGCGCCCTGGTCCGCCTGCAGCACGTTGTCGACGTAGAGCTTCCAGTAGCCCGAGTCCAGCGCCGGCTTCGGCGGTGTCCACAGGGCCAGGCGGCGCGCCAGCTCCTCGTCGCTCACGTGCAGGTGCAACCGGCGCCTCGGCACGTCGAGCTCGACGATGTCGCCGTCCTGCACCACCGCCAGCGGCCCGCCTGCCGCCGCCTCGGGCGCGGTGTGCAGCACCACCGTGCCGTAGGCCGTGCCGCTCATGCGCGCATCGCTGATGCGGACCATGTCGGTGATGCCCTTGCGCAGGACCTTGGGCGGCAGCGGCATGTTGCCGGCTTCGGCCATGCCGGGGTAGCCCTTGGGCCCGCAGTTCTTGAGCACCATGATGCAGTGCTCGTCGATGTCCAGCGCCTCGTCGTCGATGCGCTTGTGGAAGTCGTCAGCGCTTTCGAAGACCACCGCGCGGCCCTTGTGCACCAGCAGCTCCGGCGTGGCCGCGCTGGGCTTGATGATGGCGCCGTTGGGCGCCAGGTTGCCGCGCAGCACGCAGATGCCGGCCTTGTCCTTGAAGGGCTTCGACAGCGGCTGGATCACCTGCGGGTTGTAGTTCTCGGCGTCCTTGATGTTGTCCCACACGCTCTGGCCGGTGGAGGTGACGATGTCCCGGTGCAGGTGCTGCGCGATCTCCTTCATCACCACAGGCACGCCGCCCGCGTAGCAGAAGTCCTCCATCAGGTACTGGCCCGAGGGCTGCAGGTTGACCAGGCAGGGCAGGTCGGAGGCCAGGCGATCGAAATCGTCGAGCGTGAGCTCCACGCCGATGCGCCCCGCGATCGCGAGCAGGTGGATCACCAGGTTGGTCGAGCCGCCGATCGCCGCGTTGACCTTGATCGCGTTCTCGATGGCTTCGCGCGTGAGGATCTTCGACATCAGCAGGTCCTCGTGCACCATGTCGACGATGCGGCGCCCGGCCATGCGCGCCAGCACGTTGCGCCGGCCGTCCACCGCCGGGTAGGCCGCATTGCCCGGCAATCCGATGCCCAGCGACTCGACCATGCTCGCCATCGTGCTGGCGGTGCCCATGGTCATGCAATGGCCGTGGCTGCGGTGCATGCAGCTCTCGGCCTCGAAGAACTCGTGCAGCTTCAGCGTGCCGGCGCGCACCTGCTCGCTCATCTGCCAGACACCGGTGCCCGACCCGAGCTCCTGGCCGCGCCACTTGCCCGAGAGCATCGGGCCGCCCGAAACGCCGATGGTGGGCAGGTCCACGCTGGCGGCGCCCATCATGAGCGCGGGGGTGGTCTTGTCGCAGCCCATCAGCAGCACCACGCCGTCGATCGGGTTGGCGCGGATGCTCTCTTCCACGTCCATGCTGGCGAGGTTGCGGTAGAGCATGGCGGTGGGGCGCAGCAGGGTCTCGCCCAGCGACATCACCGGAAACTCCAGCGGGAAGCCGCCGGCCTCGTACACACCGATCTTCACCTGCTCGGCCAGGGTGCGGAAGTGCGAATTGCAGGGCGTGAGCTCGCTGAAGGTGTTGCAGATGCCGATGACCGGCCGGCCGTCGAACTGGTCGTGCGGCACGCCCTTGCCCTTGACCCAGCTGCGATAGATGAAGCCGTCGCGGTCGTGGCGGCCGAACCATTGCTGGCTGCGCAATTCGTGGCTGGGTTTGCGGCGTGGACTGCTCATCTTGTTGTCTCCGGCGGGTGCGAATCGGGGGCTCGGTGAATCAGGGTTTGTCCTGCCGGGCCGCTATTTCAATCATCATATGATAAGGCTGAGCGCGCAAGGACACACAGGGTTTTCGAGAGCGCTTGCGCACGAAAACCGGCCCCCAGCAGGAGACAAGACATGTCGCATCGCGGAGTATTTCAACAGCCTGAAGTGCTGCCGGCGCCGGTCAACGCCTGAGCTCCCATGAGCAAGAACATCCACGGCCGCACACTCGATCTGCTCGGCGAGGCCATCGTGTCGCGCCGCTACGCGATCGGCGCGCCCATGCCGGCGGAGCCCATGCTGTGCGAGGAGTTCGGCGTCAGCCGCACGGTGGTGCGCGAGGCGGTGAAGTCGCTGGTGGCCAAGGGGCTGATCATCACCGGCCCCAAGGTCGGCACGCGCGTGCTGCCCGAAGACCGCTGGAACTGGTTCGACCCCGACGTCATCACCTGGCAGGCGCGCGCCGGCCTCACGCCCGAGTTCCTGCGCGACCTGCTGGACCTGCGGCGGGTGGTCGAGCCGGCGGCCGTGCGGCTGGCGGCCGAGCGCGCGACCGCGGCCGACATCGAAGCCATCGAAGAAGCCTACGCCGGCATGAAGCGGGCGATCGACCACGGGGGCGACTACGTCACCAGCGACCTGCGCTTCCACCACGGGCTGCTCGCGGCCGCGCAGAACCGCATGCTGGCGCAGATGAGCAAGGCGCTCGACGCGCTGCTGCGCACCAGCTTCGAGCTTTCCACCGCCAAGAAGGACGGGCCTGCGCTGTCGCTGCCGCTGCACCGCGCGGTGCTCGACGCTGTCATCGCCCACAACCCGGCGCGCGCCGAACGCGCGATCGTCAAGCTGATCGACGGCGCACGCGAGGACATCGAGGAGGTGCTGTCGTCGCGCCGGCGGCTGCCGCGCCTCGGCCGCCCGCCGCCCCGGCTCAAGGCCGCCGCTTGAGGCCGGCGCACTTCAACTTTTTATCAGCCCCGCTCGTGGATCGAGCATTCCATCGAAGAGGAGACAAAGCATGAAATTCAGACTCAAGGCACTCGTGATTCCCGCCCTGGCTGCGCTGGGGCTGGCCGTTGCCGGCCAGGCTGCAGCCCAGGAAAAGCTCACCGTCTGGTGGGTCAAGGGCTTCTACAAGGCGGAGGACGACGCCCTGTTCGCGGCCATCAAGAAGTTCGAGGACAAGCACAAGAACGTCAAGATCGAACTCTCGCAGTACCCGGTGCAGGACATGATCCCGAAGACCGTGTCGGCGCTCGACTCCGGCAGCCCGCCCGACGTGGCCTATGCCGACGTCTACGATTTCCAGGTCACCGGCAAGTGGGCCTTCGACGGCAAGCTGGAGGACATCAGCAGCGTGATCTCGCCCATGCAGGCGCGCTTCGCGCCCAACACGGTGGAGACCACCTTCCTCTACAACGACCAGACGAAGTCGAAGGCCTACTACGCCTTCCCGATCAAGCAGCAGACGATGCACATCGAGTACTGGAAGGACATGCTGGAGGAAGCGGGCTTCAAGGAATCCGACATCCCCACCACCTGGAAGGAGTACTGGTCCTTCTGGTGCGAGAAGGTGCAGCCGGCCGCCCGCCAGAAGACCGGAAAGCGTGTCTTCGGCATCGGCATGCCGATGGGCGTGGACTCGAGCGACTCCTTCTATTCCTTCCTGACCTTCATGGACGCCTACAACGTCAAGCTGGTCAACGACAGCGGCAAGCTGCTGGTCGACGATCCCCAGGTGCGCACCGGGCTGATCGGCGCCGTCACCGACTACACCGCGCCCTACACCAAGGGCTGCACGCCGCCCTCGGCCACGAGCTGGAAGGACCCGGACAACAACGTCGCCTTCCACAACAAGACGACCGTGATGACCCACAACGCGACCATCTCGATCGCCGCGAAGTGGCTGGACGACATGAACAATCCCTCGCTGACGCCGGAGCAGCGCGAGGAGGCGAAGAAGAACTTCACCGAGCGCATCCGCACGGCGGGTTTCCCGAACAAGCCTGACGGCAGCAAGATGATCTATCGCACGGCGGTGAAAACGGGCGTGGTCTTCAAGGACGCCAAGAACAAGCAGCGCGCCAAGGAGTTCGTGACCTTCCTGCTGCAGGAGGAGAACCTCACGCCCTACGTCGAGGGATCGCTGGGCCGCTGGTTCCCGGTGACCAAGGCCGGACAGGCGCGCGACTTCTGGAAGGCCGATCCGCATCGTCAGTCGGTGTTCAACCAGTACGCCGCGGGCACCGTGCCTTTCGAGTTCACCAAGAACTACAAGTTCACCGTCCTCAACAACGAGAACGTGTGGGCGAAGGCGATGAACCGTGTCATCAACGACAAGGTGCCGGTGGACAAGGCGGTCGACGAGATGATCGAGCGCATCAAGACCGTCGCGCGCTGACGCACCGGAAAAGGCGGCTTTCACCATGAGTTCCACCGCAAGCGCCGTGGCCGGCAGCACTGCTGCCGGCGCCGCCCCGGCTGCCGCGCGCCTCGGGCGCTGGCAGTTCTGGGGGCGGCTGATGGTCGTGCCCTACCTGCTGGTGTTCGCAGTCTTCGTGCTCTACCCGGTGTGCTACGGGCTGTGGCTGGCGCGCCATCCGCAGAGTTACGTGCACCTGGTCGAAGACCCGATCTTCTTCCGCTCGGTCGTCAACACCTTCGTGTTCCTGGTGGTGGCGATCAACGTGAAGATGCTGGTGGCGCTGGTGCTCTCGGGCTTCTTCGTGCAGTCGCGCTGGTGGATCAAGATCCTGGCGGGCATCTTCATCCTGCCGTGGGCCATGCCCTCGATCCCGACCATCCTGTCGGTGCGCTTCATGCTCAACCCGGAGTGGGGCGTGATCAACACCACCATCTTCCGGCTGACCGGCGCCGACGGCCCCAACTGGCTCAACGATCCGACGCTGGCGCTGGGCTTCGCGATGCTGATGCACATCTGGAAGTCGCTGCCCTTCTGGACGCTGATCCTGGTGGCGGGTCGGCTCGCGATTCCGAGCGAGCAGTACGAGGCGGCCTCGGTCGACGGCGCCACGTCGTGGCAGAAGTTCCGCTTCATCAGCTGGCCTTCGCTGCGCACGCTCTACCTGACCTCCACCATCCTCTCGATGATCTGGACGCTCGGCGATTTCAACAGCGTCTACCTGCTGACCGGCGGCGGGCCTGCCGACCTGACGCATGTGCTGGCGACGCTGGGCATCCGTTATCTCAGGCTGGACCAGGTGGACCTGTCGATGGCGTCGATCGTGGTCGCCATGCCTCTCGTGCTCCCGTTGGTGTACTTCATGATGAAGAGACTCTCGAAATGAGCCCCCACGCTTATCACTTCGTGTATTCGCTGCCCCCCGAGGGGGCGCTCGCCCTCCTAGAGGCGGCTCGTCGGAGGGCGAAATGAAGCGCCTGACCCTCAAGTCCGTCACGACCGAAGCCAAGCTGCTGCTGATCGGCATCCCGGTGCTGCTGTGGACGCTGATCCCGGTCTACCACATGGTGCTGTTCGCGATCTCGCCGCGCGACTCGGCAACCTCCGGGCGGCTCTGGCCCACGGCGCCGACGCTGGACAACTTCCGCATCGTCTTCCAGCAGAAGCATTTCTACCTCGACCATTTCTGGGTGCAGCTGGGCAACTCGCTGCTGATCGCTGTTTCGGTGGGCGTGCTCACGCTCTTCGTCGCGACCACCGCGGCCTTCGCGATCAGCCGGCTCAAGGTGCGCGGCGGCCGCACGGTGATGAACATGGCGCTCTTCACCTATTTCATCCCCGCGGCCTTCCTCGCGGTGCCCATGTACAAGACGATGGGCAACTACGGCCTGCTCAACAGCCAGTGGGCGCTGATCCTCGCGATGGTGACCATCGCGTCGCCGTACTGCATCTGGGTGCTCAAGCAGGCTTCGGACAAGCTGCCCTACGAGCTCGACGAGGCCGCGCGCATGGACGGCGCATCGCCGCTGCAGCTGTTCCGCCTGGTGTACCTGCCGCTGATGGTGCCCTCGCTGGTGGCAGTCGGCACCTATTCGCTGCTGCTGGCGTGGAACGAGTACCTCTATGCCTTCCTGCTGCTGTCGAACGACCGCAGCGTCACGCTGGCCGTGGCGCTCGGCAACTTCCTCGCGGCCGACGATTCGCCCTGGGAACTGCTGATGGCCACCGGCCTGATCTACGCGCTGCCACCGGCGGCGATCTACTACGCCTTCAAGCGCTACATGGTGGGCGGCCTGACCGCGGGCGCCGTGAAGAGCTGAGAAAGCAAGGGACGAACAACAGATGGCAACCGTATCCTTTCGCAACGTCAAGAAATCCTTCGGCAAGACCGAGATCATCCAGGGCCTGGGCTTCGACATCGCCGATGGCGAGTTCGTGGTGCTTGTCGGGCCCTCGGGCTGCGGCAAGTCGACCTTGCTGCGCATGCTGGCGGGCCTGGAGGACATCACCGGCGGCGAGATCCTGATCGACGGCCGGGTGGTGAACGAGCTCGAGTCCAAGGACCGCGACATCGCGATGGTGTTCCAGAGCTATGCGCTCTATCCGCACATGACGGTGGGCGAGAACATGGGCTTCAGCCTGCGCCTGCGCAATGCCGACAAGGGCGTGACCGAGCAGCGCGTGGCCGATGCCGCGAAGATCCTCAACCTCGATGCGCTGCTCGGCCGCTATCCGCGCGAGCTCTCGGGCGGCCAGCGCCAGCGGGTAGCCATGGGGCGCGCCATCGTGCGCGACCCGAAGGTCTTCCTCTTCGACGAGCCGCTGTCCAACCTCGACGCCAAGCTGCGCGTGGCGATGCGCGCCGAGATCAAGGCACTGCACCAGCGGCTCAAGACCACGACCGTGTACGTCACGCACGACCAGATCGAGGCCATGACCATGGCCGACCGCATCGTGGTGATGCACGACGGCATCGTCGAGCAGATCGGCACGCCGCTAGACCTCTACGACCGGCCCGAAAACCTGTTCGTGGCGCAGTTCATCGGCTCGCCGGCGATGAACGTGGTCGAGGGCGTGCTGCGGCGCAATGGCCAGGGCGCCAGCGTCGAGGCGCATGGCGCGCAGTGGCCCGCGCCGGCCGCGACCCAGGCGGCCGACGGCCAGCCGGTGCACTACGGCATCCGCCCCGGTGACATCGTGCTGGCGGACGCGGGCAGCGGCGTGCCGGCCCGCGTGATCGTGGTGGAGCCCACAGGCAACGAGACCGAGCTTCTCGTGCAGGTCGGCGAGGCCAAGCTCAGCCTGGTGGTGCACGGCCGCGTTCAGGCAGCGCCGGACGACACCATCGGCCTGGTGATCCGGCCCGACAGCGCCCATCTGTTCGACCGGCAGAATGCGCGCCGGCTGAACTGAGGCGACGCGCTCAGAAGGTGTGAATGAATCCGGCGTGCCCGAGCAGCCTGCCCAGGCGCGCCCAATCAAGGCGCAAAGCGCAGCCGTAGCTCGGGCTACGGCGAGCATTTGCAACGCAGAGTGGGTGCGTCTGGGCGGGATGAGCGGGCATGGCGGGTTCGTTCACACCTTCTCAGTCCTCGACCAGCGCGAGCACGCGCAAGGGGCTGCCCGAGCCGCCCTGGATCTTCAGTGGCGCGGCGATGACGAGCGCGCCCGTGGGCGGCAACTGGTCGAGGTTCTTCAGGCATTGCAGGCCGTACTTGTTGGCGCCGTGCATCAGGGTGTGGCACGGATAGGCCAGCGGCCACGCATACGACTGGCCTGCGTCCGTGTTGATGGTCTCCACGCCGAAGCCGTGCACCTCGCGCTCGCGGATCAGCCACTCCACGGCCTCCTGCGTGGGGCCGGGCGTGTGGGCGCCGTCCTCGCGCAGGTTGACGAAGGCGGCCGGGTCGTGCAGCCGCTTGGACCAGTCCGTGCGCAGCAGCACCCAGGCGCCGGCGGGGATGCGGCCATGCCTGTCCTCCCATGCACGCAGGAAGTCGCCCGTGAGCAGCCAGTCGGGGTCTTGCGCCGCCTGAGCGCTGGCGTCGATCACCACCGCCGGGGCGATGAAGTCGTGGGGCGCGATGGTGTCGACGCTGTTGGCCTCATGGTCCTTGCCCGTGACCCAGTGGATCGGCGCATCGAAGTGGGTGCCGGTGTGTTCGCCGCAGCTGAAGTTGTTCCAGTACCAGCCTGGGCCGGCCTCGTCGTAGCGCGAGATGCGCTCCATGGTGAAGGCCGCGACCTGACCGAATTGCGGCGGCAACTGCAGGGCGGGGAAGTCCTCGCTCAGGGTATGGGTCAGGTCCACGGTGCGGACCGAGCGGTTGCGCATGGCATGCGCGAGCTGCGCCAGGATGTTCATCGAGTCTCCAGTCAACAAAAACGAATCTCGGATAGCGCCGCGTCTCATCTGCTGCGACGCGCGCTCACTTCCAGCTCCACCCTGGCTTCTTCCACTGCCAGCGGGCAGCACACGGTGGTGTTGGCCGGGCGGTTGTTGCCGAAGCGGCGCCGCAGCACTTCGCTGACCGCCACCACGTCGCTTCGGTCCGGCACATAGACGCGCACTCGGACCACGTCGGCAAGCGCGGCGCCCGCCTGCGCAAGCGCGGCTTCGATGGTGTCGAGCGCACGCTCGCACTGCGCTTGCGCGCCGGCCGGGAACTCGCCGGTGGCGAAATCCTGGCCCAGCGTTCCGGAGACGAAGATGCACTCGCCGTCGACCACGGCGCGCGAATAGCCGGCGAGTTCTTCCCAGCGGGAGCCGCTCTGGATGAATTGACGTGCCACGCGGCCCCCCTATTGCGGCTTGAAGCCGGAGTCGCGGATGACCTGGGCCCAGTGGCGGCTGGCATCGGCCACCCATTGCTGGACCTCGCTGGCAGGCGCCGGCGTGACTTCGTTGCCCATCTTCGCCAGGCGCTCCTGCAGATCGGGTTGCGCGAGCACGGCTTTCATCGCGACGTCGAACTCCGCCACGAATTCAGGCGGCAGGCCCTTGGGGCCGAAGAACGCTAGCCACGGGTTCTTGTCGATGCCTTCGAAGCCGAGCTCCTTGAAGGTCGGTATCTCGGGTGCGATCCGGCTGCGCACCGTGCCCGAGCTGCCGAGGATGCGGACCTTGCCCGCGCGGTGGTGCTCGATCAGCTCGGTCATGGAGGCGATGGCGATCGGCACCTGGCCGGCAAGCAGGTCCTGCACCATCGGCGCGCCGCCCTTGTAGGGGACCGAGTTCATGGTGACTCCGAAGGACTTGCCGATGATGTGGCCGATGAACTGCGGCACGCTGCCCGCGGCGGGGATGCCGTAGTTGGCTTCGGTCGGGCGGGCCTTCACCCACGTGCCGAGCTCTGCCATCGTCTTGACGCCGGTCGCGGCGCTCACCGCCAGCACGTTGTAGTAGCTCGCCACGCCCGCCAGGGCGGTGAAATCGGTGACCGGGTTGTAGCCGGCGGCAGCGATGGTCAGCGGGACGATGACCTGCGTGTGGTCGATCGACAGCATGATCGTGGAGCCGTCGGGCGGCGCGGCCTTCAGCAGCTGCGCCGCGATCTGGCCGCCGGCGCCCGGTCGGTTCTCGACGATGAAGACCTGGCCATTCATGGCCTTGCCGAGCTTCTCGAGGATGGCCCTCGCCACCACGTCCGTGGCGCCGCCGGGCGGGAAACCCACCAGCACGCGGATCGGGCCGCTGCGCGCCTTCGGGTCGGCGGCCAGGGCCGCGGGCAGTGCGGGCACGAGCAGGGCTGCGGCGAATGCCTGGCCGAAATGGCGTCGGTTCATGAATCTTCCTCCGGTGGTTTCAGGGATCGAGCGGGTGGGGCGGCAGGGCCAGGCGGGCCTGGATCAGCAGCACCTCGACTTCGTGGCAGCGCATCAGCCGCAGCCAGCGGGCGTCGTCCATGTCCGGCGCGCGCTCGGCATGCAGGCTGATGCGGCAGCAAGGCGCCTCGTCCGCGGCCTCGAGCGCTTCGATCGGCTCGACCGTGGCGCGAATGCGCGGGCTCAGGGCATCGGGCGCGCCGCCGACGTGGTAGACGACCGCCATGCGCGTGCGGTCCGCGACCGGGCGCACCCAGCTCGGCTGGTCGTCGAACAGCGAACGGCCGCGCACCACGCCTTCGCCGGCCGGCGCGGTGTCCCAGCACCCCAGCGCCCAGCGGCCGAGCTGCAGGCCATCGGCCAGGAACTCGAGGGCTTGCAGCGCGGGCACCTGGCAAAGAACCGAGGCGCAATGCGCAGTGGGAAGCTCGTGCGGCATGGGCGTCAGCGGACCAGGCGTGCCAGCGCACGCAGCGCACCGGTCACGTCGTCGGCCGTGTTGTAGAAGTGAGGGGCGATGCGGATCACGTCGTTGCGCGCCGAGACCACATAGCCCGCCTCCAGCATCCGTGCCTCGACCTGCGCCGCATCCGGCACGCGGATGGCCGTGTTGGCGCCCTTGGCGGCCGGGTCGAGCGGGCTGGCGACCGTGAGGCCCAGGCGCGCTGCTTCTTCCAGCGCCACCGCGGAGAGCTGGCCCAGGTAGTCCTCGATCGCCGGAATGCCGATCTCGTTGAGCAGCGCCATGCTCGCCCGTGCCACGCTGGCGCACATCATCGGCGGCGTGCCGGTATTGAAGCGGGCTGCGCCGGAGGCGAAGTCCAGCCCGGCCGGGTCGAAGGCGAAGGGGTTCACGCGGCCGAACCAGCCCGTGACCGTGGGCGTGAGGCGTTGCGCCAGCGCGGGCCGTACGTAGAGGAAGGCGATGCCGGGAATGCCCAGCAGGTATTTCTGGGCACCGGCTGCCAGGACGTCGACCTCCTGCGCGCGCACATCGATGGCGATCGCGCCGGCCGACTGGTATGCGTCGACGAACTGGAGCGCGCCGTGCCTGCGTGCCGCGCGACCGGTGGCGGCAATGTCCACGCGCTGGCCGTCGTAGAAGCACGCTTGCGACACCGATATCAGCGCGGTGCGGGCGTCGAGGGCGCCGGCGATCCGTTCGGTGAGGTCGGTTCTTCCGGCCTCGGCTTGCACGAAGCGCACCTGCGCGCCGCGCGGCGCCTGCGCCAGCCAGACATGGCAGATCGAGGGGAAGTCCAGCGTGGTGGTGACGATCTCGGTGCGATCCGCCTCGAAGCGCAGGGCGGAAGCGATGCTGGAGGCGGCGTCCGAGACGCTGCCGAGCACCGCGATGTCGTCGGCCTCCGCATGGATCATGCGGGCGAACTCGGCGCGCGCGAGCGCGACCTGCTCCATCCAGTAGCCCCAGTCGGCGCCGCGCTTCAGCCATACCTCGAGGTACTCGTCGATCGCGCGGCGCACCGGCAGGCTCAGCGCGCTCTGGGAACAGCTCGACAGCTGGACCGTTTGTTCCAGGATCGGGAAAAGCTTTCGATACGATGAAAATGGATGCTTCATGGACTTGCCTTGGGCAACAAGGCTTCGAGGTGATGGACAAAAAGGATGCCGGCGCGATGGCGTCTCCTTCCGCATGGATCGAGCTGCCGCATTTCAGCTGGGAGGCGCTGCTCGCCGAGGACGCGCCCACGGTGCGCTTCCGCAAGGGGCAGATGCTGTTCTCGCAGGGCGATGCAGTGAGCCGGGTCCACGTGATCGAAGAGGGCCGCGTGCGGCTGGTGCTGCTGTCGGCTGCGGGCCACGAGAAGCACATGGCCATCGTCGGCACGCACGGCATGGTGGGCGAGTGCAGCGCCTTCCTGGACGGCCGGCACTCGGTGACCGCGGTGGCCTCTTCGGACGTGGTGGCGCGCCAGGTCGACTGCCGGCGCCTGATGCGTCACATGCAGAGCGACCCCGCCTGCATGCGCCAGGTGCTGTGGCTCATCAGCGTGAAGTTGCGAGTGATCGCGATCCAGAACCTGCTGCTGAGCCAGGCCACGGCCGCGCAGCGGGTGGCCCATCACCTGGTGCAGCTGGCGGAGACCTATGGCGAGCCGGCCGAGGGCAGCATCGCGATCGGCATCTCCTTCACGCACCAGGAGATGGCCAACATTGCGGGCCTGAGCCGCGTGATGACCTCGAACGTGCTGATCCAGCTGCATGCGCAGGGGCTGATCGACAAGGTCAAGGCGCATTGCGTGATCCGGGACATGCAGGGATTGAGGCAGCTTGCGGCCGGCTCGTGAGCCGCACGGCGTTGCTGGCGTGCTGCGGGCCAGTCTAGGAATGCAGCGCATCGCCGTATGTCAACGGCTTTACAAAGAGGCAATGAAAAAGGGCGCCGTAGCGCCCCCTGATGTGGAATGTGGGTCGTGGGCTCAGCGGCCGAACGAGCGGCCACCGCCGCCGTAGCCGCCGCCACCGGAACGCCCGCCGCCACCGCCGGAGCGGCCGCGGCCGCCGCCGCCACCACCGCCACCACCGCCACCACCGCCGCGACGTCCGCGACCGCCGAAGCTGTCGACGCTCGTGCGCAAGGGATCGGGCTGGCCCGCCACGCCGACGATGGCCTCGGCACGCTGGTGAGCCACCGCGTCGGCTTGCGTGGGGCTGTGGGTGTTGCCGTGGTGGCGCGGCTGGCGCTCCTCGTGCGGCAGGTGGTTCTGCGCGTGGTGCGGGGCATGATGCGGTGCGTGGTGCGGCGCGCGCGCGGGGCCCTGGCCGCCGCGACCAGCCTGAGCACGGGGGCCCTGGCCCTGCCCGCCGCCGTTGCGGCCGGCCGGGGCACCCTGGCCACCGTTGCCGCGGCGCTGTCCGCCGTTGCCATTGCCATTGCCGTTGCCGTTGCCGTTGCCGCCATTGCCGCGTTCGCCCTGGCCGGTCTTGTTGTCACGGATGCGCTGCATCATCTCCTGGCGCGCGGCCTTGGCCGCTGCCTGCATCACCTCGCGGCTCGGCGGGCGGCCGGCGCCGCCCCACAGGGTCTGGCGGCCCATGGCGATAGGCTCGGCGCGCTCGCCTTCCTCAGGGCCGAAGCCCTCGATGACCTTGACCGGGATCTGCTGCTTGGTGAAGCGCTCGATCTCCTGCATGAAGCCTTCCTCGTCCAGGCAGACGAGGCTCACAGCCTCGCCGCTGGCACCCGCGCGTCCGGTGCGGCCGATGCGGTGCACGTAGTCTTCGCTGATGTTGGGGATCTCGTAGTTCACCACGTGCGGCAGCTCGTCGATGTCGATGCCGCGGGCCGCGATGTCGGTCGCCACCAGGGCGCGGATCTCGCCGCTCTTGAAGCCGGCCAGCGCCTGGGTGCGCGCGCTCTGGCTCTTGTTGCCGTGCAGCGCCATGGCCTGGATGCCGTTCTTCGAGAGGAAGTCGGCCACGCTGTTGGCGCCGAACTTGGTGCGGGTGAAGACGAGCACCTGGCTCCAGTCGTGCTCGTTGATGATGTGGGCGAGCAGCGCCTTCTTCTTGCCGCGCCCGACCGGGTGGATCACCTGCGCGATGCGCTGCACGGTGGTGTTGCGCGGCGTGACCTGGATGCTCTGCGGATTCTTCAGCAGCGTGGCGGCCAGGTCGCGGATCTCGTCGCTGAAGGTGGCGGAGAACAGCAGGCTCTGCTTTTCCGTGGGCACCAGGGCGAGGATCTTCTTCACGTCGTGGATGAAGCCCATGTCCAGCATGCGGTCGGCCTCGTCGAGCACCAGGATCTGCACGGTGGAGAGGTCGAGCATGCCCTGCTGCTGCAGGTCGAGCAGGCGGCCGGGCGTGGCCACCAGGATGTCGACGCCGCTCTTGAGCTTGCTGATCTGCGGGTTCATGCCCACGCCGCCGAAGATCACGGTGGAGCGCAGCTGCAGGTACTTGCCGTAGGTGCGGACCGATTCCTCGACCTGGGCTGCGAGCTCGCGGGTGGGGGTCAGCACCAGGGCACGCACGCCGGTGCCGCCGAACTTGTTGGTGGCGCTGCGGCTCATCGTGAGCTTGTGCAGCAGAGGCAGGGTGAAGGCGGCGGTCTTGCCGGTGCCGGTCTGGGCGCCGCCGAGGAGGTCATGGCCATCGAGCACGGCGGGAATCGCCTGGGCCTGGATCGGGGTGGGAGTTTCGTAGCCCTGCTCGTGCACGGCTTTCAAGATGGCCGGGGCCAGCTTCAGTTCGTCAAAGTTCATTGAGTTCAAACAAGCGCCTTCCACGGCGCAGTGGTATCGGCCCACCCGGGCGTCTTGATGACGTCGGGCCAGTAGGGGCAGATAAGGGTCAGGAGTGGAGCGAGAGGGGCCTTGGTCTTGGGCCTTCTTCGTCCTCGGCAGAGAGCCGGTGTTGCGGGCAACTGGACCCGGCAACGCCGTGCATTGTCGCACGACTCGGATGGACCTCCCGAAACGCCGGGTTCATCGGCGTGCCAGATAGACGTACATGCCCTGGATGGGCTCGCGCTGGTCTTCGCGAATGGGCGCACGAACCAGCTGCAGGAGCTCGAACCCGTGCCGCGCGGCCAGGGCGCGCAGGTAGCGTTCGGAATGCGCATAGCGCAGGCTCGGCAGCAGCTCGAAGTCCACCGCTTCGCTGGCGGTGCACTCGGCCGAGAAGCAGAAGAGCCCGTGGGGCTCCATGGCCCGGCCGAGCGCAGCGAAGACCGGTTCGAGGTCGCCGACGTAGATGAAGACATCGGCGGCGGTGACCAGGTCGTAGCGCTCGTGCGTGCCTTGCAGGTGGTCCACGATCTCTGCGTGCACCAGCCGGTCGTAGAGCCCGAGGGCCTGCGCCTTCTCCAGCATCAGGCTCGACAGGTCGACGCCCGCGAGCCTTTGCGTCATCGGCTTGAGAAAGGGTGCGCAGAGGCCGGTGCCGCAGCCGAGGTCGAGCGTGGAGCTGAAAGGCCCACGCCCCAGCGCCGCGAGATGCCGGACCAGCGTGCTATGGGCCCGGTAGCCCAGCACGCCCACCAGGTGCGCATCGAACTGCTCGGCGTAGTCGTCGAAGAGGGTCTCGACGTAGTGGCCCGGCGCCGAAGGCGGTGCGGGCTGCGCCGTGACGGAGGCGAGGTAATAGCGGTGCAGCTCGGGGTCGGCACCATGCGCCATCGCTTGCCTGAAGGCCTCGGCGGCTTCCTCGTTGCGCTTCATCTCGCGCAGGATGCCGCCGCGGTTGCTCCAGGCCTGCGCCAGGGTGGGGTCGGCGGCCAGCGCGCGCGCGTAGGAGGCGAGGGCGCGTTCGGGCTGGTCCAGCGCCTGCAGGGTCTGGCCATGGCGCAACCAGGGTTCCGCGGCGCCCGGCGGGGCGAGCGCCAGCGATTTCTCATAGGCGAGCAAGGCTTCCTGATGGCGATTCAACTGTCCGAGGGCGCTCGCCTTGTGGAACCAGGCATCCGCGTTGTCGGGCTCGAGCGCCAGCACCTGCTGGGCCGTCGCCAGCGCATCCTGCGCACGCGCGAGCTTCAGCTGCGTCGCGGCAAGATTGACCAGGGTGGAGACGCGGCCCGGAAGCAAGGCCAGCGAGGACAGGAAGCGCTGCTCGGCGGCATCGAAGCGGCCTTCCTCGAAGTTCTTCAGGCCCTCGAGAAACAGCTGCCTGGCCTGCTCGAAGGCGTCGTGGGTGGGCGTTGCGCACATGGGATGAAGAGGGCTGGGCCGGTGTGGACAGGTCTGGCAGGCCGGTATCGCCCGAGAATAGCAGCGGCTTGATCCGCCTTGGAAGGCCCTGCGTTAGACTTGGCGGCAGACCCGGTCGGAAATCGCGCTGCAGCAGCAAGCGCATGCCAGAAGGCGGATTCGCACTCGATCCTTGCGCAAGATCGGTGCCCCCCGGTTTCCCGGCCACCCCGAGCAGCCCCCATCATCGGACACAGATAGCCATGGCCCAGTACGTCTACACCATGAACAAGGTCAGCAAGACCGTGCCGCCCAAGCGGCAGATCTTGAAGGACATTTCGCTTTCATTCTTCCCCGGCGCCAAGATCGGCGTGCTGGGCCTGAACGGCTCCGGCAAGTCCTCGCTGCTGAAGATCATGGCCGGCATCGACAGGGAATTCGAAGGCGAGGCCTTGCCGATGCCCGGCCTCACGATCGGTTACCTCGAGCAGGAGCCCAAGCTCAACGCGGCGCACACGGTGCGCGAGTCGGTCGAGGAAGCGATGGGCGCGGTCTACGCGGCCAAGGCACGCCTCGAGGAGGTGTACGTGGCCTACGGCGCGGAAGACGCCGACTTCGATGCGCTGGCCGCCGAGCAGGCCGAGCTCGAAGCCATCATCGCGACCGCCGGCACCGACTCCGAGCACCAGCTCGAGATCGCCGCCGACGCGCTGCGCCTGCCGCCGTGGGAAGCCAACATCGGCGTGCTCTCGGGCGGCGAGAAGCGCCGCGTGGCGCTGTGCCGGCTGCTGCTGTCCAAGCCCGACATGCTGCTGCTCGACGAACCCACCAACCACCTGGACGCCGAATCGGTGGAGTGGCTCGAAGTGTTCCTGCAGCGCTTCCCGGGCACCGTGGTGGCCATCACCCACGATCGCTACTTCCTCGACAACGCCGCCGAGTGGATTCTCGAACTCGACCGCGGCCGCGGCATTCCGTGGAAGGGCAACTACAGCACCTGGCTCGAGCAGAAGGGCGAACGCCTGGCGCAGGAGCAGAAGAGCGAGGAAGCTCATGCCAAGGCCCTGAAGAAGGAACTCGAATGGTCGCGCCAGAACCCCAAGGCGCGCCAGGCCAAGAGCAAGTCGCGCCTGGCCCGTTTCGAGGAACTGTCCGACTACGAATACCAGCGGCGCAACGAGACGCAGGAGATCTTCATTCCCGTGGCCGAGCGTCTCGGCAACCAGGTGATCGAGTTCAAGAACGTCAGCAAGTCCTTCGGCGACCGCTTGCTGATCGACAACCTGAGTTTCGAGATTCCCGCTGGCGCCATCGTCGGCATCATCGGCCCGAACGGCGCCGGCAAGTCCACGCTCTTCAAGCTGATCGCGGGCAAGGAGAAGCCGGACAGCGGCGAGGTGGTGGTCGGGCAGACGGTCAAGATGGCTTTCGTCGACCAGTCCCGCGATGCGCTCGGCAACGAGAAGACCGTGTGGGAAGACATCTCGAACGGTCTCGACATCATCAACGTCGGCAAGTTCCAGATGGCGAGCCGCGCGTACGCCGGGCGCTTCAACTTCAATGGCGCCGACCAGCAGAAGAAGGTCGGCACGCTCTCCGGCGGCGAGCGCGGCCGGCTGCACCTGGCCAAGACCCTGATCGCGGGCGGCAACGTGCTGATGCTGGACGAACCCTCGAACGACCTGGACGTCGAGACGCTGCGCGCGCTCGAGGACGCACTGCTCGAGTTCGCGGGCTCGGTGCTCGTGATCAGCCACGACCGCTGGTTCCTCGACCGCATCGCGACCCACATCCTGGCGGCCGAGGGCGACAGCCAGTGGACCTTCTTCAACGGCAACTACCAGGAGTACGAGGCCGACAAGAAGAAGCGCCTGGGCGAAGAAGGCGCCAAGCCGCATCGGATGCGCTTCAAGGCGCTGAAGTAAGAAACGGCGTGCGCTGACACCGCCGGCTTGCGATCCGGCGTCCACTTCCAATCCGGTGCGCAGAGTGCCTGAAGGAGCGGACATGGCGGCAGCAGCATGGCGGTGGACGGCGGGGGCTACGTTTTTTCTCGCGGCTTGCGGCGGCGGTGGGGGCGGCGGCAGCGTCGCGATCAATGCCTTCGGCGTGTCCGGGTCGGGCACGCCCGCACCGGCGCCGGCGCCGGCTCCTGCGCCCGGGGCTGCACCGGCCCCCGCGCCGGCCCCTGCACCGGCACCAGCGCCCGCGCCGATGAACGTCAAGGTGGTCGAACTCGCGAGCGGGCTCGCCAACCCCTGGGGCCTTGCCTTCCTGCCCGACGGCAAGCTGCTCATCACGCAGCGCGGCGGCCAGATGCGCCTGCGCAATGCCGATGGCACGCCTGTCAACGGCGGCGCCGACCAGGTCAGCGGCGTGCCCGCGGTCGAAGCGGTGGGACAGGGCGGGTTGCTCGACGTCACCCCGGACCCTGCCTTCGCCAGCAATCGGCGCATCTACTTCAGCTATGCGGAGCGCGACGGCGCCAACGCCAGCATCAACGGCACGGCGGTCGCGCGCGCCGAGCTCGACGTGGTCAACCGCAGCTTGAGCAACGTCGTCGTCATCTTCCGGCAGCAGCCCAAGGCGCAGAGCAGCGCGCATTTCGGCTCGCGTCTTGTCTTCGACCGCAGCGGCTACTTGTTCGTGACCCTGGGCGAGCGCTCCAGCACCGACCAGCGCGGCTTCGCCCAGGACCTGACGCGCGGCCACGGCAAGGTGATGCGCATCACCACCGACGGCGCGCCGGCGCCGGGCAATCCGAACTTCGGCGTGGCCGGCGCGCAGCCGCAGATCTGGAGCTACGGCCATCGCAACGTCCAGGGCGCGGCGCTGCACCCGGCCACCGGGGACCTGTGGGTGAGCGAGCATGGCCCGCAGGGCGGCGACGAGGTCAACATAGCGCTGCCCGGCAGGAACTATGGCTGGCCAATCATCAGCTACGGACAGGAGTACGGCACCCTCACGCAGGTCGGCGAGGGCACCGCCAAGGCCGGCATGGAACAACCGCTCACCTATTGGGAGACGGCCGATGGCTCGGCATGGACGGCGGGCACGCCGAAGTCCTCCATTGCGCCGAGCGGCATGGTCTTCTACACCGGCGACGCCTTGCCCGACTGGAAGGGCAGCCTGTTCGTCGGCGCGCTGTCGGGGACGGCACTGTGGCGGCTCACGCTCAGCGGCAACACGGTGACGGCCCGCGAACGCCTGCTGGCCGATCGCGGCGAGCGCGTCCGCGATGTGCGGCAGGGCCCCGACGGTTGGCTCTACGTGCTGACGGACAGCAGCAACGGCAAGCTGCTGCGGCTGGAGCGCTGAGCCCGGCCAGCGCGCAGTGCCCCTCCAGCGCTTGCCGCCCGGTCCTTCGGGCGCGCCGCAGCGTATCTACCCGGCCGGCTGAGGCATGCGGGCCAGCACCCGCTTGCGCACCGCGTAGATGTTGTTGCGCAGCGCATAGAGCTCTTCCGCGTACGACAGCGGCACCGCCACCTTGTTGACCACGCGGTCGAGGTTGTCCAGCTCCTCGATGAGCGCCTCGCGCTCGCCCTTGCCGGCTTCCAGCTTGTTCTCGACCTCGCGCAGCCGCGCATACCAGCGGAACACGCGCCGCCGCACGCGGAACTGGTACAGCGGCGGCACCACGCGGCTGAGCGGCAGCATCAGCACCAGCAGGCCGCCCAGCACCAGCCACATGCGCTCCACCAGGTTGCTGGCCCAGAAAGGCAGGTAGCGCTGCCAGAAGGGCGGCGTGCCGTTGATGGCGCGATCGCCCTCGGGGCTCACCGGCAACTCGCTGGTGCGGGTGTTGGGGAAGTCGCGCGCGCTGTTGAACCAGCCGGCGCCGCTGTGCAGGGTCTGCGCGGCTTGCGCGAAGAGCTGGCGCAGGGCGGGATGCGTCTCCTCGCGCGCAAGCAGCGAGGTGGTGGCCGCGAGCAGCGGCTCGTCCTGCGGCGGCAGGTCGGTCGCCAGGTCGACCACCCCGCGCGGCAGCGTGACGGCCTGCAGGAAGGCGAAGCGGCGCGAATACGCATCGCTCTGGTCGAAGTCCATGAGCCGGATGTCCGGCGCGCGCAGCAGCCGCTGCACCAGCGGCGATTGCGGCGCCGAGGCCAGCACGATCACGTCGAGCAGGCCGGCCTGCAAGGCCTCCGTGGCGGGCGTCTGTTCCAGGTTGGACAACTGCAGCGCCTGCGGGTCCATGTGGTTGGCGCGGAACATCCGTTCCATGACCTCGGGCACGCCGCTGCCGGGCTTGTCGACGTTGACGCGCAGGTCCTTGAACTGGGTGAGCGAGGTCAATCGCCCGCTCTTGCGGTCGATCGCGCGCGCCGCGTCAACGCGATAGAAGAACCACAGCGGCTCGTAGAACAGGCTGCCCAGCGAAGTCAGCCCAGCTTCTTCGTCCGCCACCGGATCGGCGCTGCCGCCGCGCACGAAGCCCACGTCGGCACCGCCGCTGCGCAGCAGTTGCAGGTTGTCCTGCGAGCCGTCCGTGGGCTTCAGCTCGACCTCGATCCCGTTGGCCTTGAGCGCCGCTGCGTAGCGCTTGCCGAATTCGGCATAGGCGCTGCCCGAGGGGCCGGTCGCGAGCGTCACGCGTCTGGGGGGTTGCGGGTCGAGCCACCAGTAGGCGGCGATCAGGAGACCGATCACGAGGAACACCACCGGGCCGGCGGAGGCGATCAGGTCGCGGATCGAAAGAAGGATGAGGCGGAGGGTACGGGGCATGCAGCAGGCAGGTAGAAGCTCGGCGCCCTGGGGGCGGCAGCGCATTTTGATTGGCTTTTTGCGTGGGCTCGGTTACAAAGCGCGTGCGAATTTCAGGGAGCGAAGAATGAAGACGACATTTCCTGCGTCGGGGCGGCCTTGCGGATGCCCCTGATGCACCCGCGCTTGCGCTGACGCCGGCGGAGCGAGCCATTGTCAATCTGCTGGTTCAGGGTTGGACCAACAAGGAGATCGGCAGGCAACTCGGCAAGAGTGATCAAACCATCAAGGGCCAGCTCAAGGCCTTGATGCGGCGAGCGAGTGTCAGGAATAACTACGCGGCGGGGCCGGTGCTGGCGATCGTGCTACTGATCCTCTTGATGGCCTTTCTCAGGCGCAAGACAACAGGCTGGTGAGCTCGAACGCCCGTCAGGGCCATTCGGTTGCGCTCGGAAAGTAGCTGTCGCCGACCCGCACCGTGCGCGCCGCCCGCACGGCCCGCAGCGTCGCCCGTGCCACGACCTCGGCCGCCATCGTGCCCAGCACCGTCATCCCCGGTGCATCGCCCTCGAGCGGCACGCGCCCGGTCGCGAGCGCGAACAGGGTGTCGCCGTCGCTCATGGTGTGCACCGGATTGATGGCGCGCGCGAGGCCATCGTGGGCCACGGACGCGAGGCGATTGGCCTGCACCTTGGTCAGCACGGCATCGGTCGCGACCACGCCCAACGTGGTGTTGGTGCCGGCCAGCAGGGGCTTGGGCAGCTCGCCGCGCAGGAGGGCGCGCCGGGTGTCGAGCAGCGCGCGCCCGTCCTCGGTACGCGCACCGGCCACGACCTGCGCCGTGTCGGGGTCCAGCACGTCGCCGAGTGCGTTGCAGGCGATCAGTGCGCCGACGGTCACGCCGTTGACGGTGACCGAGGCGGTGCCGATGCCGCCCTTCATCGCGCGGTGCACGCCGAACAGCTTGCCCACCAGCGCGCCGCTGCCGGCGCCCACATTGCCCTCGGCTGGCGGGGCAGTGGATGCGGCATCGCAGGCGGCATAGCCGGCAGCCGCATCGGGGCGGATACGCGGATCGCCGACAGGCAGATCGAACAGCACGGCGGCCGGCACGATCGGCAGGGTGCCGAAGCGCACGTCGAGGCCGATGCCGCGCTCCTCCAGCCAGCGCATCGCGCCCTCGGCCGCGGCCAGGCCCCAGGCGCTGCCGCCTGCGAGCATCACGGCGTGCACCTGCTGGACGAAGTTGCCGGGCGCGAGCACATCGGTCTCGCGCGTGCCCGGCGCGGCACCGCGCACGTCCACGCCGGCCACTGCTCCCTCGCGCGCCAGGATCACGGTGCAGCCGGTGGGCCGGCGCGAATCGCTGAAATGGCCGACCTCGATACCGGGCACGTCGGTGATGGCGCCCGCGGTCGGCACAGTGGAAGAGGAAGAAGAGGGGGAAGGCTGCTGGGACATCGCCGACGATTATGGAACCGCCGGCCGAACCGGCTCACGGGGCTGCTACGGTGCGATTCGCTTCGGGGCGGCCGTGCGGCTCACTGGAGTACCTTCGCCTTGGCTGCGGTTCCATGAGCCTTCGGGCGGCCGTGCGGCTCATGCGCGCTTCGCTGGCGCCGCATCCGCGCGGCCCAGCTCGCCGCGTGCCTGCCGCAGCACCGACCAGCCGCCGCTGAGGGCCAGCGCCGCCATCGCCGCCGCGACCACCAGGTCGGGCCAGGCAGAGCCGGTGCCGAAGACGCCGAGCGCGGCGAGCATCACCGCCACGTTGCCGATGGCATCGTTGCGCGAGCACAGCCACACGCTGCGCATGTTGGCGTCGCCCTCGCGGAAGGCGTAGAGCAGCACTGCGACCCCCACGTTCACGCCCAGGGCCAGCATGCCCACCACCCCCATGGTCAGCGCTTCGGGCGGCACGCCTTGCGCTGCCGACCAGAAGGTCTTGCCGGCCACGAAGAGGCCGAAGCCCAGCATGCTCAGCCCCTTGAGCACGGCGGCGCGGGCGCGCCAGGCGAGGCCCATCGACAGCACCGCCAGGGTGACACCGTAGTTGGCGGCGTCGCCGAAGAAGTCGATCGCATCGGCCAGGAGCGACACCGAACCCGAGCGGAAGCCGGCGCCGATCTCGACCACGAACATGAGCACGTTGAGCGCCAGCGCCACCCAGAGCACGCGCCGGTAGCGCGGCGTGTCGGAGGCCGAAAGGTGTTCATGGTCGTGATCGTGTTCGCAGCAGTTCGCAGGCATGGTTTCTCCAGGGATGGCACGATTGGAAAGGTTGAAGTCACTGGAAGGTCAAGCCATGCCTGTCGCAATTCCGCCCGCCGAGCAGGGTTACCGCATCGGCGATGCCGCCGCGCGCAGCGGCCTGAGCGCCACCAACATCCGCTACTACGAGAAGGAAGGCCTGGTCGAGCCGCAAGCCCGCGGCGACAACAGCTACCGCCTCTACACCGATGCCGACGTGCACCGGCTGCGCTTCATCCGCCTGTGCCGCGCGATGGACATGTCGCTGGTCGAAGTGCGCGCGCTGCTCGGGCTGGACTTGCGCAGCAAGGCCGACTGCGCCGCGGCGAGCGTGGCGCTCGATGCGCACCTGGGCCATGTGCGCGAGCGGCTGCGAGAGCTGCGTTCGCTCGAGAAGGACCTGATCGCGCTGCGCGACTGCTGCGACGGCAGCGATGCGCACTGCCACATCATCGAGGCGTTGCATGCGCGTGCCGATGCGCAGCCTTCGGGTGAAGCGCGCGGGACGCGGGCCACGCGCCACGTCTAGGCCTCGCCCGAGGCAAGGGCGCTCAGGGTTTCATGGGCGGCGGCAGCGGCATGCGCCGTTCGCGCATCAGGTCGCGCAGCAGTGCAGGGTCGTCGGTGATGATGCCGTCCACCTGCCAGTCCATCAGCCTCGCCATGTCGGCGCGCTGGTTCACCGTCCATGGCACGACCTGGAAGCCCAGCGCCCGCGCCTCCTGGACCTGCGCGGCGGTGAGGTCGTTGAATGCGGGCGACCAGATCACCTTGCCCGGACCCGTTCCGGCGGCGGCCTTCACCAGGCGCGGGACCGAGCCGAAATCCTCGAGCCGCAGGCCCGAGGTCCAGCGCGGGTCCTTGAGCGTGCGGCCGGTCGTCAGGTAGGCGCGCTGCAGCTGCGGCGACCACTGGCCGACCAGCGCCAGCGTGCGCCAGTCGAAGCTCTGCACGGTCACGCGCGGGCCCATGCCCGCCTTGTCGATCTCGGCGAGCAGCGCGCGCACCATCTGATCCGGCGCCGCGGTCTCGTCCGGGCGCGTCGGGTCGAGCTTGGTCTCGATGTTGAAGCGGACCTGCGTGGCGTTGCGCGCGCGCACCCGATCGAAGAGTGCGGCCAGGGCCGGGATGCGCTCGCCGTCGCGCGGCACCTGCAGTGCGAACTGCTTGCCGTAGGCGGTCGCGGGGTCGATGCGGCCGACGTCGTAGGCCTGCAGCTGCGAGAAGGTCATCGCGCGGATCGCCGGCCCCTTGGCAGCCAGGAAGGCGCCGTTCGCGTCGCGCGTATGGGCGGGGTTGAGCACCGTGTCGTGCGAGATCACCACCACGCCGTCTGCCGTGAGCCCGATGTCGAGCTCGAGCGTGGTCACGCCCATGTCCATCGCGTTGTCGAAGGCGGCCAGCGTGTTTTCCGGCGCGACCGCGCGGCCGCCGCGGTGGGCCTGGAGGTCGAAGCCGCGCATCTCGCCTGGGCTCGGCGCAGAGCAGCCCGCAAGCCACAGTGCCGCAGCCAGCCACGCCGCGGGCAAGCGCAGCGAGGCCCGTTCGGGAAACACCGCGGAACCGGCTTTGCCGGGCCGCTGGTGTTGCCCCCGGTGAGGGGGTGGGCGGCCACACGAAGTGGGCCAACCTGGGGGAGAGCTCATCTCAGCTCTACCTTGATGCCATCCTGTTGCACGGTGATGTCACCGATCTCGTAGGTCTTGCGCCCAACGGTCAGCTCCTCGGCGGTGAAGGTGCGCAGCGGTTGGTCGCGCAGCAGCTCCTGCGCGACCACCGCGCCGATCTGCTGCAGGCGCTCGGCGTCACGGCCGGTCACGCCCTGCAGTTCGAGCCGCTCGGCCCTCGGCTGGTCGAGCCGCAGCGCGCGGGCCGGCGCGTCGTACCTGAGCGCGCTGCTGACCGAGACCACGCCCTCCACCGTCGACGGCCGAAGCAGCGGACTGGCGATGCTGAGCACGGCCGTGATCGCGGCCCGGTTGGCCCCGGCGTCCAGGCCCAGCTGCGGGTCGCGCAAGGCGACGGTGAAGATCTCGGCGTAGCGCTGCTGCACTGGAAAGCGCTTGGCGATCTGCGCCTGCAGCTCTTCACGGCTCGCGGTGTATTCGCTGGTGAAGAAATTGAAGCCCGCAAGCGCTGCGAAAGGCGCGGGCGCTGCAACTGCGCCGAGCAGGGCGCGCACCAGGAGACGGCGGGACAGTGGCGGGAGAGAGCGGTACTGCATACCGCTGGGAGCTTGCCACAGCCCGATGGTTCAGTCGTGAAGGGACGAGAGGAACTGTTTCAGCTCAGCGGTCCGGGGGTTCCCGAACAGCTCGGCCGGCGGCCCCATCTCGTGCACGCGGCCCTGGTGCATGAAGATCACGCGGTCGCTGACCTTGCGCGCGAAGCTCATCTCGTGCGTCACCATCAGCAGCGTCATGCCCTCGTCGGCCAGGGACTCGACGACGCGCAGCACCTCGCCGACCAGCTCCGGGTCGAGCGCGGAAGTGATCTCGTCGCACAGCAGCACTGCAGGCTCCATCGCGAGGGCACGCGCGATGGCCACGCGCTGCTGCTGGCCGCCCGAGAGCTGATCGGGCATGGCGTCGAACTTCTGCTCCAGGCCCACGCGGGTGAGCAGCTTGCGCGCCTGCGAGGCGGCATCCAGGCTGCTGCGCTTCTTGACCAGCGTCGGCGCCAGCATCACGTTCCTGCCCACCGTGAGGTGCGGGAACAGGTTGAAGCTCTGGAAGATCATGCCCACGTGCTGCCGCAGCTCGCGCATGGCCATCGCGCTTTCGTGCAGCAGCGGCTTGCCGTCGACCGTGAGCGAGCCTTCCTGGAACACCTCCAGGCCGTTGATGCAGCGAAGCAGCGTGCTCTTGCCCGAACCGCTCTTGCCGATGATGGCGATCACCTCGCCGCGCCGGACATCGAGGTCGATGCCCTTCAGCACCTCGTTGCTGCCATAGGCCTTGCGCAGGGCGGTGATGCGGACGATGGGCGCGCCGCCCTCGGCGGCCGGTGCCGCGGGCGGGGCTTCAGCGATGAGCGCCATGGATCTTCCTTTCGAGGTTCTTGGCGTACAGGCTCACGGGAAAGCACAGCGCGAAATAAAGCAGGGCCACGCAGCTGAAGACCACGAAGGGCTTGAAGGTGGCGTTCGAGATCATGCTGCCGGCCTTGGTCAGCTCGACGAAGCCGATCACCGAAGCCAGCGCCGTGCCCTTGATCACCTGCACCAGAAAGCCCACGGTGGGCGCGATGGCGATGCGCTTGGCCTGCGGCAGGATCACATGGCGCATCTGCTCGCCGAAGCTCAGTGCCAGGCTGCCCGAGGCCTCCCACTGGCCCTTGGGAATGGCGGCCACGCAGCCGCGCCAGATCTCGGTGAGGAAGGCGCTGGTGTAGAGCGTCAGCGCGACCGACGCCGCCGTCCAGGCCGAGACCTCGACGCCGAGAAGCGCGATGCCGAAGTAGGCCAGGAACAGCTGCATCAGCAGCGGCGTGCCCTGGAACAGCTGCACGTAGAGGCCGATCAGCCGCTCGGCCAGCGGCCCGCCCGACAGGCGCAGGAACAGCAGCAGGCCGCCCACCAGCCCGCCACCGACGAAGGCGATCAGCGACAGCACCACCGTCCAGCGCAGCGCCAGCAGCAGGTTGCGCATGATGTCCCAGAGGGAGAACTCGATCATGTGCTTGCTGCCTACTTGCCGAAGAAGAACTTCGGGCCTGCCCAGTTGAGCAGCCGCCTTGCCGCCACCGACAGCGCCAGGTAGATGGCGGTCGCGATGATGAAGGCCTCGAAGGCGCGGAAGTTGCGGCTCTGGATCAGGTTGGCCGCGTAGCTCAGCTCCTCGGTCGAGATCTGGCTGCACACGGCCGAGCCCAGCATCACGATGATGATCTGGCTCACCATCGCGGGCCAGACCTTCTTCATCGCCGGCGGCAGCACCACGCGCGTGAAGACCTGCACCTTGTTCAGCGCCAGGCTCACGGCGGCCTCGATCTGGCCGCGCGGCGTGGCCTCGATGCCGGCGCGGATGATCTCGGTGGCATAGGCGCCGAGGTTCATCACCATCGCGATCACCGAGGCCGTCTCTGGCGAGAGCTTGAAGCCCGCAGCCGGCAACCCGAAGAAGATGAAGAACAGCTGCACGATGAAGGGCGTGTTGCGGATCAACTCCACGTAGCTGCCCACGATCCAGCGCAGCCAGGCCGGCCCGCTCGCGCGCGCCCAGGCGCAGGCGATGCCCACCGCCATGCCGATCAAAGTGGCGATGAGCGTGAGGCCCAGCGTCCACAGGACGCCCCTGACCAGCAGCGGCCATTGGCCGAGCACGGCCCCGAAGTCGAACTCGATGCCCATGGCGGTGCCGCGTCAGGAGGGCAGGTCGCCGGCTTCCTTGCCGAGGAACTTCTTCGACATCGCGTCGAGCGTGCCGTCTTTCTTGGCGGCGGCGATGATTTCGTTGACCTTGGCCTTCAGCGCATCCTCGCCCTTGGCGATGCCCACGAAGCAGGGGCTGTCCTTCAGCAGCAGCTTGTACTCGGCGCCCAGTTGCGGGTTCTTCTGCATCATGTTGCCGGCCACTGCGGCACTGGTGGCGATGGTCTGGGTCTGGCCGGCGACGAAGGCGGCGATGGTGGCGTTGTTGTCCTCGAAGCGCTTGTAGTCGACATTGGCCGGCGCCACCTTGGCGAGCTCCTGGTCTTCCATCGCGCCGCGGGTCACGGCCACGCTCTTGCCGGCCATGTCGGCGAAGCTCTTGATGGCGAGGCCCTTGGACGCATACACGGCCTGGAAGAAGGGCGCATAGGCCGCGCTGAAGTCGATCACCTTCTCGCGTTCGGCGTTCTTGCCCAGCGTGGAAATCACGAGGTCGGCCTTCTTCGTCTGCAGGTAGGGAATGCGGTTGGCGCTGGTAACGGGCACCAGCTCGGCCTTGACGCCGAGCTTGGCGGCGATGAGCTTCGCCATCTCCACGTCCAGGCCCTGGGGCGCCATGTCCGGGCCGACGAAGCCGTAGGGCGGGTAGTCGGTGGGAATGGCGACCTTGAGGGTCTTGGACTTCAGCACGTTGTCGAGCGCATTCTGGGCCTGGGCGGCACCGGTGGCGAGCAAGGCGGCGAAAGCGAGGGTCAGCGAGAACTGGCGCTTCGAGATCTTCATAGCAGGGCTCCTAGGTAAGTCGATGAATCGTCGGGTGAAGGTGTGGCGACGGAGGCCTGGGTCTTGCGCCGGCTACGCAAGAGCTGTGCCTTGGCCTTGGCAGCCGGTGGCGTGCCCTGAAGCGGTGCGAGCGCATCGCGCAGCCGCGCCAGCGGGTCGGCCTGGGCCTGCACGCGCAAGGCTGACTGCACGTTGCCGATGTGCTCGACCATCAGCGCCTCGGCACCGGCCGTGTCGCCGCGCTCCAGCGCCGCGACGATGCGTACATGGTCGTCGCAGGACTGCGCGGCGTCGTGCGATGACTGGTAGAGCATGGCGATGAGCGTGGTGCGCGCCGTGAAGTCGCGCAGCGTGTCGGCCAGCAGCGAATTGCCCAGGCATTCGGCCAGGCACACATGGAAGTCGCCCAGCAGGTAGCTGCGCGTGCCGACATCGCTGCCCTTGAGCGCGGCCTTTTCGCGCTGCAGATGCGCCTTGAGCGAGCGCAGGGCGTCCTTGCCGATGCGCCCGGCGCTGCGGATCAGGCCGGACTCGATCACTCTGCGCGCTTCGAAGGCCTCGCGCGCCTCGTCCTGCGAGGGCTCGATCAGGTACCAGCCGCGCCGCGCGCTCACGGTCACGATGCCGCGGGCCGCCAGGCGCGTGAGCGCCTCCCGCACGATGGTGCGGCTGCAGTCGAACAGCATCGCCAGTTGCTGCTCGCCCAGGCGCGCGCCGGGGGCGAGCTTCTGCGCCATCACCGCTTCGACGATGCGTGCACTGATTTCGGGAGCGGTGATGGACATGTTCCTGCATACCAGCAGGTTCCGTGCCTGCTTGTATGCAAGATCTGCGCACCAATCAGGCGCACAGGAGGCCGGACATCAGTCCCACAAGAGGGCAAGGTGCGGGCGCTGGCCGTTGGTTGGCCGCCTGGGGAATGGATTCGGCCATGAACTGCATCTGGCCGCCCATCAAGTCGGTAAACGCCGGCGCGCTACCCTGATAGGGGATATGGACCATGTAGAGACCCGTGGCGGTCTTGAACATCTCGGGCACCAGGTGGCTGATGCCTCCGTTGGCGGCCGAGCCGTAGGTGATCTGGCCGGGCCGCGCCTCGAACTCCGGCAGGTTGTTGACCGGCAGCTTGGGCGTGACCAGCGGCCGAGGCCGCGAGGCACCACGCCGCGAGCAGCGTCTTCTTGATGTTGCCGTTCATGTTCGTCTCCTCGTTTGGGGAGACGAACATAGACAGCGCGGTTTCAGGTCTTGAGCGTTGCGTTCAGCGTGATCTCGGGCACGCTCGCGAGCGCTTTCGACAGCGGGCAGCCCGCCTTGGCGCCGGCGGCGAGCTCCTGAAACTTCGCCTCGTCGATGCCGGGGATGGTGGCTTCCAGCTCGAGCTGGATGCGGTCGATCTTGAAGCCGGGGCCGTCCTTGGCGAGGCGCACCGCGGCCTGGGTGTCTATGCGGGTGGCGGTGTAGCCGGCGCCTTCCAGCGCGAAGGCCAGGGCCATGGTGAGGCAGCCCGCGTGTGCCGCGCCCAGGATCTCCTCCGGGTTCGTGCCCGTGCGGTCGTCCTCGAAGCGGCTCTTGAAGCCGTAGGGGTAGTCCTTGAGTGCGCCCGTCTCCGTGCTGATCCGGCCCATGCCGGTCTTGCCGGCGCCTTCCCAGTGAACACTTGCGCGCTTGTCTGCTGCCATGAGAGAGCTCCTCGTGGTGATGGGGGTGAAGGAGCCGCCGTTGTACGCCGGAACGCGCGGCATGTCTGTCAGCCGGCGGGACGAGCGAAGCGTCCCCTTTCGAGGGAGTCACCGATGCGACCCGGTGGGGGCTTCCCCGATGCGGCTGGCCCGTGTGGCATCGTAGGCTTGCCCGTCCCAATGGAGCCCGTATGGATCGCCCGCACTACAAGTTCTGGCCGCAGCGCCTGCCCCGTTCGATCACCGTCCCTGCCACCTCGCTGTGGCACAACCTCGCCACCGCTGCCCAGCGCTTTCCGGACAAGACCGCGCTGGTTTTCTTCGGCCGCGAGACCTCGTATCGCGAGCTCGCCGAGCAGGTCGAGCGGCTGGCGGGCACACTGCATGCGCTGGGCGTGCAGCGCGGCGACCGCGTGGTGCTGGACATGCAGAACTGCCCGCAGCTGGTGATCGCGCATTTCGCCATCCTGCGCGCCAACGCGGTGGTGGTGCCGGTCAACCCGATGAACCGGGCCGAGGAGCTCAAGCACTACATCACCGACCCGGACGCCAAGGTGGCCATCACCACGGGCGACCTGGCCCCCGAGCTCGCCAAGGCCAGCGACGCGCTCGCGCCGGGCGAGCGCCTCGCGCACCTGATCGTCACGCAGTTCACCGATGCCTTCGACCCGGAAGCGCAGGGCGACGAGGCGCCACCGGCGACGTGGCGCGACTGGCTGCTCACCCGCCATCCGCTGCCTTCGCTGGCCGGCGGCCGGGTCATGGCCTGGACCGATGCGCTGGCGGCCGGCCACGCGCCGCCCGCGCATGTGGTGGGCGCCAACGACATGGCGCTCCTGCCCTACACCAGCGGCACCACCGGCCTGCCCAAGGGCTGCATCCACCACCATTCCAGCCTGATGCACAACGCCTACGCCTGCCAGCTGTGGGGCCTGAGCTCGTCGGAGACGGTGGTGCTGGCGGTGGTGCCGATGTTCCACATCACCGGCACGGTGAGCGTGCTGCACACCGTCATCATGAGCGCGGGCACGCTGGTCGTCATGCCGCGCTGGGACCGGGAGGTGGCCGGCCGGCTGATCTCGCGCCGCAAGGTCACGAGCTGGACGAACATCCCCACCATGGTGATCGACCTGCTGGGCAGCCCGAACTTCGCGAGCTTCGACCTCAGCAGCCTGGTGCACATCGGCGGCGGTGGCGCGGCGATGCCGCAGGCGGTGGCGCAGCGGCTCTACGAGCAGTACGGGCTCAAGTACGCCGAAGGCTACGGGCTCACCGAGACCGCGGCGCCTTCGCACACCAACCCCTTCGAGAATCCCAAGCAGCAGTGCCTGGGCATTCCCTTCATGAGCACCGATGCACGCGTGGTCGACCCCGACACGCTGAAGGAAATGCCGATCGGCGAATCGGGCGAGATCATCATCCACGGGCCCGAGGTGTTCCAGGGCTACTGGAAGCGGCCCGACGCGACCGAGGCGGCTTTCGTCGAGTTCGAGGGCAAGCGCTTCTTCCGTTCCGGCGACATGGGCCGCATGGACGAGGACGGCTACTTCTTCATCACCGACCGCCTCAAGCGCATGATCAACGCCAGCGGCTTCAAGGTCTGGCCGGCCGAGGTCGAGCTCCTGATGTTCCGCCATCCGGCCATCCAGGAGGCCTGCGTGATCTCCACGAAGGATGCCTATCGTGGCGAGTCGGTCAAGGCGGTGGTGGTGCTGCGCGCCACACACAAGAACACCACCGAGCAGGAAATCATCGACTGGTGCCGCGAGAACATGGCCGTCTACAAGATCCCGCGCAGCGTGCAGTTCGTCGACGTGCTGCCCAAGAGTGGAAGCGGGAAGGTGATGTGGCGGCTGCTGCAGGAGGCAGAGAACAAGGGCTGAGCCGCCGCCGGGGCGTTGCTCAGGCCTTGAGCCAGTCCTTGAGCTGCTTGGTGCGCTGCTCCGTGTGCTCGATCTGGCAGCCGAGCGCGGCGATGTCGCGCACCGTGCCACCGGCATTGAGCATGTACTTGGCCTTGCAGTCGTTGTCCCGGAACTGGACCCAGTCCCGCTGTGCCTGCTGCAGCAGCTGGCGGGCGCTGGCGTAGTCGACGGCATCCGCCTTGCCGGGGGGCTCGAGCGACTTCAGCAGCGCCTGGTAGGCGGCGTTGAGCTCCCTGTCCTTGCGCTCCAGCGCCTGTTGTGCGCACTGGTTGATCTCGGCCGTGTTGCGCGTCCTGCACGGCTCCTCGGCGAAGACGGTGCAGGGAAGCAGGAGCAGGGCGGTGCCGAGGCAGATCAGTTTCTTCATTGTGAAACTCCGCGATCGCTGGGGGTCGGAGCTCGTATTCTGCGCCGGCCAGGAGCGGAATTCGACTTCCACCGATCTGCACCGGAATGCCGACGGGCCACCAGGCCGAAATTCGATGCGTGTCAGCTGTCGTGGATGAGCCGGCGTCCGAGGCTGATCACGTCGTCCTGCGTGTAGCCGAGCCTGCGGTAGAAGGCGACCACTTCGGCATTGGACGAGCGCACCAGGAGGTTGATCTTCGGGCAGCCGCGCTCGATGAGCAGGCGCTCGGCCTCCTGCATGAGCGCGCGGCCGATGGCCATGCGCCGGTGCTCGGGCGTGACAGCGAGGTAGTAGACCCAGCCACGGTGGCCGTCGAAGCCCACCATCGCGGAGCCGAGCAGCGCCCCGTCGTCGCCGGTGGCGACCAGGAAGAGCTCCGGCTGTTCGCCGAGCTTGCGCTGGATGTCGCGGTGCGGGTCGTTCCAGGGGCGCGTGAGGCCGCAGGCCTGCCACAGGGCGATCACGCCGGCTTCGTCGGCGGGCTGGAAAGGGCGGATCTTCATCACGGAAAAGGGGGTAGTCAGGGAGAGGGCGAGTGTCGCCTGGCCCGCTGGTGCAGCGCGAGCCGCATGACGTGGCGCCGCGTGCCTTCGCGCCCCACTTCGGAAAAGCCGGCCTCGGCGAACACCGGCACGAAGCCCATGAAGCGATAGCTCGGCGAGTCGGCATCCACCGGGTAGGCCTCGACCACCTTCGCACCCTTGGCGCGTGCATGGCGCACCGCGGCTGCGATCAGCCGGCGCATCACGCCCGTGCCGCGCAAGCGGCGCAGGACGAAGAAGCAGGCGATGGACCAGATGCCCTCGTCCGGACTGCCATCGCGGACCAGGCGGCGGTAGCTGGCGCGCGGCGCGATCGAGCACCAGGCGACCGGCGCGTCCTCGCCGTCGTAGGCCAGCAGGCCCACCGGCGTTCCGCCGCAGATGCGCGCCTGCATCGCCGCCTTGCGGCTGGCGCGGTCGCCGTGCCTGGCCTCCTCGGGCGTTGCGCGCCAGGCCATGCACCAGCAGTAGCCGGGGGCGCCGGGCGCCTCGAACAGGCGCTCGAAGTCGGCCCAGCGCTCGGGCGTGACTTCGAGGAAGCGCAGCCGTTCAGAGTGCACCGGGCGGACCCTTGAGCTCGACCACGTTGCCCTCCGGATCCTGGAGGTAGATGGAAGGGCCGCTGCCTTCCGCGCCGTAGCGCGCTTCGGTCGGCCCGGCCTGCACGCCATGCGCCGCGAGGTGGCTGCGTATGGCCGCTTCATCGAAGGGATCGACGCGAAGACAGAAGTGGTCGAGGTTGCGGCCTTCGCGGCCGGGTGGGGCGCCGCCGGCGCGGCCCAGCTCGCCATCGACGGGCACGAGATCCACGATCGAGCGCCCTGCGCGCAGCTGGATCAGGCCGATGGCGTCCTGCCGGCGTTCGACCGTGCAGCCGAGCACATCGCAGTAGAAGCCGAGCATGGCGTCGAGGTCGACGACGCGCAGGACGATATGGTCGATGTCGCGAATGTGGATCATGGCGTGCGCTCAGTCACCATGCACCATGCCGGGAAGATGGCGAAGGGGGTCACCGCCCGCTACATGCCGCTCGTGTCGTAGAAGAACTCCTCGCGCACGATCTTGCCGTCCTTCACCGTGTAGAGCGCCGCCTCGTCCACGGTGAAGCGCTTGGACTCGGGCTTGAAGGTGACGTCGAAGCGGAAGCCGACGATGAAGCGATCGTCATGCGGCCACGGCCCCGTGACGTCGACGGAGTGGACCTCGTGGTTGCTGGACCACCACTCGCCCTTTTGCTTGACGGCCGCGAGGCCCTTCGATTCCCGCTGCATGCCCGGCAGGGCCGCGGCCTCCACGCTGACCACGTCTTCGGCGAGCAGCGTGCTCATGACCTCGTCGAACTTGCCTTCCTTGCACAGCGCGACCAAGCTCTTGGCCACTTCCATCGTCGTGCTCATAAGCTTCCTTTCGTTTCGATACCAACGCAGAACCGGAGAACCGGAGAACCGGAGAACCGGAGAACGGATGCAGTTTGTCTGCCTCGGCCACCGGCGGGACCGGAGCTTGGCAAGGATGCGCGGCGAGCGGCGCCGGTCATGCGCAAAACCCGGGCCGCGGCGCGGGCTTGCACCGCGGCGTTCAGGCCGGCTTTCAGGCCTCGCCCTTGCCCTGCACCTCCGCCACCACACGCGCGTGCCGCTGGAAGCTCCAGTAGGCGCTGGCCCAGTCCATCAGCACCACGATGCGATTGCGGAAGCCGATCAGGAAATAGGCGTGGGCGAACAACCAGAACAGCCACGCGAGGCGGCCGGAGAAGCGCAGCGGTCCCAGTGGCGTGCCCAGGTCGACCACGGCCGAGTTGCGCCCGATGGTGGCGAGGTTGCCGTAGTCGCGGTAGCGGAAGGGGACCGTCTCCTTGCCGGCGATGCGGCGCAGGATGTTCGCCGCCGCGGCGCGGCCCGCCTGCTTGGCGCCGGGGGAGACGCCGGGCACCGGCACGGGCTCCTTGCCGGGGCGGTGGCTCATGGCCGCCGCGAGGTCGCCGACGACGCTGATCTCCGGATGGTCGGGCAGGCTGAGGTCGGGCAGCACCTTCACGCGGCCGGCGCGGTCGCATTCGGCGCCCGTGGCGTCGGCCAGCATCCGCCCAAGCGGCGAGGCGGCCACGCCGGCGGCCCAGATCACGCAATGGCACGCAATGCGATGGGTGCCGTTGCCGGCACCGCCATCGCTGAAGGGTGACTGCACCTCCAGCCCATCGGGCAAGACTGCGGTGACGCGCGCATTGAGGCGCACCTGCACGCCCAGCTTCTGCAACTGCTCGAGCGCGCGCTGGCTCAGTACCTCGGGCATGGCCTGCAGCACGCGGGGGCCGCCCTCGATCAGCAGCACCTCGGCCGTGCGCGGGTCGATGCGGCGGAACTCGCCGCTGAGGGTGTGGCGAGCGATCTCGGCCAGGGTGCCGGCCATCTCCACGCCGGTCGGCCCGGCGCCGATCACGGCGAAGGTGAGCAGGGCACGCCGGCGCGCCGGGTCGGTCTCGACCTCGGCGGCCTCGAAGCTCATGAGGATCCGGCGCCGGATCTCGAAGGCATCGGCCAGGGTCTTGAGGCCCGGGGCCATGCGCGACCAGTCGTCGTGGCCGAAGTAGCTGTGGGTCGCGCCCGCGGCCACGATCAGGTGGTCATACGGCAGGCGGGTGCCGTCGGCCAGATGCACCTCGCGATCGCCGGCGTCGATGCGCGTCGCCTCGCCGAGCAGGGTCGTGATGTTGGGCTGCCGGCGGAACAGCAGGCGCACCGGCGCTGCGATCGAAGGCGCCGCCAGGCCGGCGGTCGCGACCTGGTAGAGCAGGGGCTGGAACAGGTGGTGGTTGGTCTTTTCGACGATGGTGATGTCGACGGGCGCGTGCTGCAGCTTGCGCGCTGCCTCGAGTCCGCCGAAGCCGCAGCCGATGATCACGATTCGGGGCCGGGTGGAGGAGGGGGGCATGCTCATCCGCCGGATGATACGCAGGCCTCGTGCACGCACCGGCGTCTTGTGCCAAAGTGTCGCGTTCGACGGCCGTGCGCCGTGCTGGGGCTGCGGGCCGCGGGCCCTTGTCCTACGGCGCCGGCCCGGATACATGGGCTAAAACCTTCGGTCCAACAATGGAGACCCCATGAAGCTCACCCGGCAGGCGACGCCAAAGGCGGACGACTTGCGCGCTCGTTTCCAGGCGGTGCGTGCGCACAGCCTCGCGTTGGCAGCCCCGCTCTCGGCGGAAGACCAGTGCATCCAGTCGATGCCCGACGCCAGTCCGACCAAGTGGCACCTGGCGCACACCACCTGGTTCTTCGAGACCGTGCTGCTGCAGCCGCATGCCCAGGGCTATCGGGTGTTCGACGCGGCCTTCGGCTATCTCTTCAACTCCTACTACGAGGCACTGGGGCCGCGCCATCCGCGCCCCCAGCGCGGGCTGCTGACGCGGCCTTCGCTCGAGCAGGTGCACGCCTACCGGCGCCATGTGGACGAGGCGGTGCAGGCGCTGCTCGCCAGCGATGACGGCACGGCCGATTGGAACGCGATCACCGCAATCGTCGAACTGGGCCTGAACCACGAGCAGCAGCACCAGGAATTGATCCTCACCGACATCCTGCATGCACTGTCCTGCAATCCGCTGCTGCCGGCCTACCGCGCCGCACCCGCGCCGACGCTGCGGCTGGCATCGGTCGCGCCGGCGCTGCGCTGGCTCGAGCGGCCGGGCGGCATGATCGAGGTCGGCCATGACGGCGACGGCTTCTGCTTCGACAACGAGACGCCGCGCCACGCAGCCCTGCTGCAGCCCTACGCGATCGCGGACCGGCTGGTGAACTGCGGCGAGTTCGCGCAGTTCATCGCCGATGGCGGCTACCAGCGGCCCGAGCTGTGGCTCTCCGACGGCTGGGCCGCGGTGCAGGCCCAGGGCTGGCGTCACCCGCCGTACTGGCTCGCCGCCGATGATCCGCGCCTGGCCCACCATGGCACGACGGCGGGGTGGCAGGTCTTCGGCCTGCATGGCGTGCGGCCGATGGAACCCGAGGCGCCGGTGTCGCAGCTGAGCTTCTACGAGGCCGCGGCCTATGCCGAGTGGGCCGGCGCGCGCCTGCCCACCGAGTTCGAGTGGGAGGCCGCGCACGGCGCGCGCGGCATCTCGCAGATGAGCGGCCATGTCTGGCAATGGACGCGCTCGTCCTACGACCCCTACCCGGGCTTCCGCCCACTGTCGGGCGTGGCGGCCGAATACAACGGCAAGTTCATGGTCGGCCAGCTGGTGCTGCGCGGCGGCAGCGTTGCCACGCCCGCGGGCCATGCGCGGCCCAGCTACCGCAACTTCTTTCCGCCGGCCGCGCGCTGGCAGTTCTCGGGGCTACGGCTCGCCAAGGATCTGCGATGAGTATTCCCGCCATCAGCCTCCATGCCTTCCGCAGCGCACAGCGTGCTGCGCCGCTCTCCGACTTCGGCCGTGAGCTGTTCGAGGGACTGAGCCGCAGCCCGCGCAGCATCTCCCCCAAGTTCTTCTACGACGCGGCCGGCTCGCAGCTCTTCGACCGCATCTGCGAGCTGCCCGAGTACTACCCGACCCGCACCGAGATGCGCATCCTCACCGAACGCGCGCCCGAGATCGCGGCGCAGATCGGCCGCCATGCGGAGGTCATCGAGTTCGGCGCGGGCTCGCTCACCAAGGTGCGCCTGCTGCTCGATGCGCTGCACGCGCCGCGGCGCTACGTGCCCATCGACATCTCGGGCCAGCACCTCGAGGCGGCCGCGCAGCGCCTGCGCGACGACTACCCGCAGCTCGGGGTGCAGCCACTGGTGGCCGACTACACGATGCCGCTGGTGCTGCCGGCGCGCGGCGAGGGCATGGGCCAGCGCGTGGGCTTCTTTCCCGGCTCGACGCTCGGCAACTTCAGCCCCGAGGAGGCGCTCGCCTTCCTGCAGCTCGCACAGCGCCTGCTGCGCGGCGGCGGCCTGCTGCTGGGCGTGGACCTCGTCAAGGACCCGGCGCGGCTGCATGCCGCCTACAACGACGCGGAGGGCGTGACGGCGGCCTTCAACCTCAACCTGCTGCGCCGTGCCAACCGCGAGCTCGGCACCGACTTCGACCTGGAAGGCTTCTGGCACACGGCCTTCTACAACGCGCCGCTGCGCCGCGTCGAGATGCATCTGGTGAGCCGCCGCGCGCAAACCGTCACGCTCGACGGGCAGCGCTTCCACTTCGAGGAGGGCGAGACCATGCACACCGAGAACTCGTACAAGTTCACCGTCGATGGCCTGCAGGCGCTGGCCGCGAAGGCCGGGCTCAGGCCGGCGGCCGTGTGGACCGATCCCGAGCGGCTTTTCAGCGTGCACTGGTTGCAGTCGCCCGCGGCACAATAGCTCCGTCCCGCCGTCTGCGGGTTGGAGATCTGGATGAAAGCAACCTGGAACGGCGTCACCATCGCCGAGAGCGACGACACCGTGCTCGTCGAAGGCAACCACTATTTCCCGGCGAGCGCGCTCAATCGCGACTTCGTCACCTTCAGCAACCACAAGACCACTTGCCCGTGGAAGGGCACGGCCAGCTACTACTCGCTGCTGGTCAACGGCGAGCTCAATGCCGATGCTGCCTGGTACTACGCCGACCCCAAGCCCGAGGCCGAAATGGTGCGCGACCGCGTCGCCTTCTGGAAGGGTGTGAAGGTGAGCGAGTGAGCTCCGGGATCTTCGATCCGCCTTTCACTCCCGTAGACCGACTCGTCCCCGCACTGCGCCAGGACGGCTACGCGGTGCTGAGCCCGCAGGGCGTTGCCCAATGGCTGGGCTGTCCGCTCGCGCAGCTCGAGCCGCTGCACGCCGACTGGAACCATCTGCCGCTGGACGAGTACCTGAAGGACGGCGGCCGCTACCGCACCCGGCGCCACGCCTGCTTCATCGTCGAGGACGCGGTCATCGAGCAGGTGCCGCATCGCGCGCACTGGCAGCCGGTCGAATACAACGCGCTGCATGGCGGCATGCAGCGCTGGTTCGCGCCGATGGAGGCGGGCACGCTGGTGCAGCCCGCGTGGCAGGCGCTCATCAAGGGCCTGGCCGAGGTGGCGAACGGCCTGCGTGGCAGGCAGCGCTGGTACGTGGAGGCGCACCAGTTTCGCATCGATACCGCCGAAGGCATCGGCCGGCCGACGCCCGAGGGCGCGCACCGCGACGGTGTCGACCTGGTCGCGGTGGCGCTGGTCGGGCGCCACAACATCAAGGGCGGCGAGACGCGCGTGTTCGAGGCCGCGGGCCGTCGCGGCGAGCGCTTCACCATGACGGAGCCGTGGACCCTGATGGTCATCGACGATGCGCGCGTGATCCATGAATCGACGCCGATCCAGCCGGTGGTGGAGACCCAGCCCGGCTGGCGCGACACGCTGGTCGTGACCTGCCGCGCCGGCTCGTTCCAGGGCGACTAGGCACCACTGCGCCGGGCCGTAGAAGTCCTACAGCCCGGCCCTCTCCCTGGATGTACATTCGAGGCCCGGTTCGGCTGAGAGCCATCACGTGAACAAACGAGGTTAGCCATGTTCAATCACATCCTGGTTCCGATCGACGGCTCCGAAACATCGATGCTCGCGGTGAGCAAGGCCAGCGGACTCGCGTTGGCCTTCGGCAGCCGCATCACCCTCATCCACGTGGTGGACAACTATCCCTTCATCGGCGTCGGCGCCGACTACGCGCTGGGCCAGAACGAATACCTTGCAGCGGCCACCAGCAGCGCCAACGCAGCGCTGGCGCGCGGCGTCGCGGCGCTGGCCGCCGAAGGCCTGCACAGCGACCAGCGCGTGATCGACGGCCACGTGGTGCACGAAGGCATCGTCGACACGGCCGAGGCGATCGGCGCCGACCTGATCGTGATGGGTTCGCACGGGCGTTCGGGCATCGAGAAGCTGCTGCTGGGCAGCGTCACGCAGCGCGTGCTGCAGGATGCCAAGGTGCCGGTGCTCGTGGTCAAGGGCTGAGCGTCCGCGCAGAAAAGAGTCTTTTCTATTTGCAACGGCCGCGGCCATCGCGCTTGGCCGGCGGGACCGTGCTCCGTTGACCTACACATCCCGGCCGCAAGCGGTCGAACATCGGCGCGCTTGCCACATCGCGCTGCCATCGATCCGCGCCCGAGCGACCGGCGTCGCGTGCATGCAGGCAACTTCCAACGAAAGGAATTCCCATGCCTCACGACACAGGCGGCGCCAGCCTGGCAGAGCCCGTTGCAGCGCGTGCGCCGCGGCCATCCGCATCGACCTTTCTCTCCGGCAGGGCGCGCATGCGCCTGCGTGTGAACGATCGGGAACACGAAGTCGACTGCGACCTGCGCACCTCGCTGCTCGATCTCCTTCGCGAAACCCTGAAGCTTCCAGGCACCAAGAAGGGCTGCAACCAGGGTGCCTGCGGTGCATGCACCGTGCTGGTGGATGGCGAGCGCATCAATGCCTGTCTCGCGCTGGCCGTGCAATACCAGGGGCGGTCCGTCACCACCATCGAGGGATTGGCATCGAACGGCCGGATGCATCCGCTGCAGGAGGCCTTCATCGAGCACGACGGCTTCCAGTGCGGCTACTGCACGCCGGGCCAGATCTGTTCGGCGCTCGGCATGGCCGGCGAAGTGGCGCGGGGCGTCCCGAGTGCCGTCACTTCGGACCTGTCGAGCGGCACGATGGAGCTCTCGCACGACGAGCTGCGCGAACGCATGAGCGGCAATCTGTGCCGATGCGGTGCGCACAACGGAATCGTGAAGGCGATCCAGACCCACTTCGCGAGCGAGGACCGGCCATGAACGAACTGAGCTATGCGCGCGCGGCCGATTCGTCGCAAGCGGTGCGGATGTTCGGCGCCCGGCCCCATGCCCGGTATCTCGGCGGCGGGACCAACCTGGTCGACCTGATGCGCGAGACCATCGAGCAACCGGAGGCACTGGTCGATGTGACCGGGCTGTCCAGCGCCATCGATGCCCGTGACGACGGCAGCGTGCTGATCGGCGCGGCGGCCAGGAACACCGCCGTGGCCGCGCATGCCGCCGTCCGCGAGCGCTTCCCGGTGCTCTCGCGTGCGCTGCTGTCGGGTGCCTCGGCGCAGATCCGCAACATGGCAACGGTCGCCGGCAACATCCTGCAGCGCACCCGCTGCCACTACTTCTACGACGACGCGGCGCGATGCAACAAGCGCACCCCGGGCGCCGGCTGCGACGCCGTCGACGGATTCAACCGCATGCATGCCATCCTGGGCGCGTCGTCCGCCTGCGTGGCGACGCACCCTTCGGACATGTGCGTGGCGCTGGCGGCGCTCGACGCGGTGGTCCACCTCGAAGGCCCGTCGGGCCGCCGCTCGCTCGCACTGACCGAGCTTCATCGCTTGCCGGGCGAGGAGCCCCACCACGAGACCCAGCTTGCGGATGGCGAGCTGATCACCGCGATCGAGCTGCCGCCCCTCGCCGCGGCACGCCATTCGACGTACCGCAAGGTGCGCGACCGGGCGAGCTATGCCTTCGCCCTGGTGTCGGTCGCGGCGGTGTTGCGGGTCGAGGCCGACGGCACCATTGGCGAGGTGCGCATCGCCTTGGGCGGCGTCGCGCACAAGCCTTGGCGTGCGAGCCACGCCGAGACGGCGCTTCGCGGGCAGCCCGCCACGCGCGCCAGCTTCGAGGCTGCCGCGGCGGCCGAACTGCAGCACGCGCGGCCGCTGCGCGACAACGGTTTCAAGATCGAACTGGCTCGGCGCACGATGCTGGCCACGCTGCTGGAGCTGAACGCAGGAGCAAGAGCATGAGCATGAGCGTTGAAGAGACCATCGAGACACGCACTTCGCCAGGCGCCACTCCGGCGACCGGCCGCGGGATCGGCAAGCCGCTCTCGCTGGTCGACGGACCGCTCAAGGTGCAGGGCGAGGCACGCTTCGCAGCCGAGGTCGCTTTGGACGAACTCGCCTACGGCGCGTTGGTCTACAGCAGCATTGCGCGCGGCCGCATCGCATCCATGGACACCGCCGCGGCTGCGGCAGCACCGGGCGTGCTGCGCGTCCTGACCCACGAGAACATGCCGCGCCTCAAGGCGCCGCTGCTGATGATGGCCGATCCCAAGGGCGCGGCGGCGAGCAAGCTGCCTGTGATGCAGGACGCCGAGATCCAATGGAACGGACAGCCCGTCGCGATGGTCGTCGCGGCGTCGCAGGAGCAGGCCGACCATGCCTGTACCCTGATCCGGGTGAAGTACTCGCCCGAGGCGGCCGCGGTCTCGTTCGCGCAGGCGCAGGCGGGCGCGCATGCGCCCCAGGACGTGCTGGGCGAGCCGGCAAAAGTCGAGATCGGCGATGCCGAATCGGCCCTCGCCAAGGCCGCGTACCGCGTCGACGGCCGCTACCGCACGCCGCGCTACAACCATTGCGCGATCGAGCCGCACGCAGTCACCGTCGCGTGGAAATCCGGCGAGCTGCACGTGCACGATGCCTCGCAGATGGTGCATCTCACCCGCTCCACGATGGCCGAGGTCTTCGGACTCGCGGAGGACAAGGTCCGCATCTTCTCGCCCTATGTGGGTGGCGGCTTCGGGAACAAGGCGGTCTGGAACCATCACGTGCTCGCTGCCGCTGCATCGCGCGAACTCGGCCGGCCGGTGCGGCTGGCGCTCACGCGCGAGGGCGTGTTTCGCGCGACAGGCGGACGCACCCTGACCGAGCAGCGCGTTGCGCTGGGCGCCAAGGCCGACGGAACGCTGGCTGCGCTGGTTCATACGGGCGTGACCGCCGTGACCAGCCACAACCTCTGCCCCGAGCAATTCAGCTTCCCGGCGCGGCACCTCTATGCGGCCGATGCCTTCCTGATCGCACAGGAGGTGGTCGAACTCGACATGGTTGCCAACACCTTCATGCGCGCGCCGGGCGAATCGGTCGGCAGCTTCGCGCTCGAAAGCGCGCTGGATGAACTGGCCGAGGCAATGAAGCTCGACCCCATCGAGCTGCGCCGCCGCATCGAGCCGCCGAAGGATCCGACGACGGGCAAGCCTTTTTCTTCGCGGCACCTCGTCGAAGCCTACCGCCGCGGCGCGGAGCGCTTCGGCTGGGACCAGCGCAACCAGGTGCCGGGCTCGCGTCGCGAGGGCGAATGGCTCATCGGCCAGGGCGTTGCAACCGGCACGTATCCCTACTACCGCATGCCCGGCGGATCCGCCAGCATCGCGCTCGATGCACAAGGGCGCGCGACCGTGAAGATGGGGGCGCACGAGATGGGCATGGGCACCGCGACGGCACAGGCGCAGCTTGCCGCCGAGCTGCTGGGCCTGCCGGCGGACCGTGTGTCGTTCGAGTACGGCGACAGCGCGCTGCCGACCGGCACCATGGCCGGCGGCTCGTCCCAGAGCGTATCGATAGCGGCCACCGTGCAGGCGGCCTTCAGGCAGCTGATCGAGGCGCTGCTCGATGCGGCCGGCAAGGGCTCCGCGCTGGAGGGGCTCCGGCCGGAAGAGGTCGAGGCGCGTGATGGCGGTCTTTGCGCCCGCGCCGATCCGTCGCGCCACGAAGACTATGTCGCGCTGCTACGGCGCGCCGGCCGCGAGCGGATGGAGGCCACCGCCGAATCGCCTGCGCCCGCCGAGATGGAAACGCACTCGATGCATTCGTACAGCGCGATCTTCTGCGAGGTCCGCGTGAATGCCGTGACGGGCGAAACGCGTGTCTCGCGCCTGCTCGGTTCCTTCGACACGGGGCGAATCATCAATCCGAAGACGGCGGCGAGCCAGTTCCGCGGCGGCATGATCATGGGCCTGGGCCTGGCGCTCACCGAGGAGACGCTGTTCGACGAGCGGTGCGGGCGCATCATGAATCCGACGCTGGCGGAATATCACCTGCCAGTCCATCTGGACGTGCCGCAGATCGACGTGATGTGGACCGACATCCCCGACCCGCAGAGCCCCTTCGGCGTGCGCGGCATCGGCGAGATCGGCATCACCGGCGTGGGTGCCGCGGTCGCCAATGCGGTCTACAACGCGACCGGCAAGCGCATTCGCGAACTTCCGATCACGCTCGACAAGCTGCGTTGAGCCTGCTCACCGGGGGAGCCGGGTTCAGGCGAAAGGTGGCGTGCTTTCGAAGCGCAGCAGCCGCCCGTCGCCGGGGTGGGTGAATTCGAGTTCGCTCGCATGCAGCAGCAGGCGGTCCGCGCGCCGCCGTGTTTCCTCCCTGCCATAGAGCGGGTCGCCGAGGATCGGATGGCCGATCGAAAGCAGGTGCACGCGCAACTGGTGGCTGCGGCCGGTCAGCGGCTCCAGCCACAGGTGGCTCGCATCGCGATCGGGCAGGAGCCGCTTCACGCGCCAGCGCGTGCTGCTCGGCTTGCCGTGCAGCGCGTCGACCTTCTGCAGCGGGCGGTTGGGCCAGTCGGCCATCAGCGGTGCATCGATCAGCGACCACGCGTCGGACACGGGAAGCAGTCCGTCCACGATGGCCTCGTAGCGCTTGCGCACGCGGCGCTGCGCGAAGGCGTCGCCGAGGGCGCGCTGCATCGCGGGACTTCGCGCCATGAGCACGAGGCCGCTGGTGGCCATGTCGAGGCGATGCACCACCAGCGCATCGGGCCAGCGCGCCTGCGCGCGGGCGCTGAGGCAGTCCTGCTTGTCTTCGCCGCGGCCGGGCACGCACAAGAGGCCGGCGGGCTTGTCGAGCACCAGCAGGTCGGCGTCTTCGTGGATCACGGCGAGCGAGGTCATGGCCGAGCGAGTCTATGAGGCTTCGGGCCTCGGCTATCCTCGACGCGATGTCCGTGCCCGCCGCCTCGCCCCGCTTTTCCGATCTCACGCGCGAGCGGACCTTCATGCGGATGTGGACCGCGCGGCTCTTCGGCACCGCGGGCAGCCAGATGCTGCTGGTCGCGATCGGCTGGCACATGTACGAGCTGACGGGCAGCGCCTGGGACCTGGGGCTGGTGGGGCTCTACCAGTTCGTGCCCGCACTGCTGCTGGCGCTGCTGGCAGGGCACGTGGTCGACCGCCGGCATCGCGGCCGCATCGTCGCGGCCTGCTTCGCGGTGCAGGGGCTGGTGGCGCTGGTGCTCCTGCTGGCCGTGCAGGGCCACCACGACTCGCGCGCGCTGCTGCTCGGGCTGTCGCTGGTGCTGGGTGCGGTGCGCGCCTTCCAGATGCCGGCGCAGCAGGCCTTGACGCCGCTGCTGGTGCCGCCGCTCATGCTGCCGCGCGCCATGGCCTTCAGCTCGGCCGCCATGCAGGGCGCCATCATCGGCGGCCCGGCGCTCGGCGGCCTGCTGTTCGCGGCCGGCGCCGGCGTGGTGTACGGGGCGGGCCTGCTCTGCTTCGCGGTAGGCAGCCTGCTCGTGATGCAGGTGCGCTACGACCACGCGCCGCCGCCGCGCGAGCCGGTGTCGCTGTCGACGGTGCTGGCGGGCGTGAACTTCATCTGGCACCGCAAGCCGGTGCTCGGCGCGGTCTCGCTCGACCTCTTCGCGGTGCTGCTCGGCGGCGCGGTCGCGCTGCTGCCGATCTTCGCCAAGGACATCCTGCACACGGGCCCGTGGGGGCTGGGACTGTTGCGCAGCGCGCCCGCGGTGGGAGCGCTCGCGGCCTCGATCCTGCTCACGCGGCGGCCCATCGAGCGCCGCGTGGGGCGCGCGCTGCTGATCGCCGTGGCCACGTTCGGCGTCTGCATGATCGTGTTCGGTCTGTCGCGCAGCTTCGTCGTCTCGCTGCTCGCGCTGGCCGTCTCGGGCGCTGCCGACATGGTCAACGTGGTGATTCGGCAGACGCTGGTGCAACTGGAGACGCCGGACGCGATGCGCGGGCGGGTGAGTGCCGTCAATTCGATCTTCATCGGCGCCAGCAACCAGCTGGGGGAGTTCGAATCGGGCGCCACTGCGGCGCTGCTGGGGCCGGTGGGCTCGGTGGTGCTGGGCGGCGTGGGCACCGTGCTGGTGGCGCTGGCCTGGTTCCGGCTCTTCCCGTCGCTGGCGTCGCGCGATCGGCTGGTGAAGCCCGCGGACTAGGGGCTGTCGGCAGGCCCTAGAAATGCGAGAAAGCCAGCGGCACGTCCAGCCTGACGTCGCCCACCGGCTCCGCCACGCAGGGCAGGATCCAGCCCTCGGCCTTCTCTTCCCGGCTCAGGCCGGGCCATTCGATGCGGTAACGCACCTCGCCGTCGAGCAGCCGGCAGAGGCAGGTGCGGCAGGTGCCGTTGCGGCAGGAGCTGGGCAGCTCGATGCCGGCGGCCTCGGCGGACTGCAGCAACGTGCGGCCCGCTTCGGTGTCGAAGCGGAAGCCGCCGGGCTCGACCCGCGCCGTGGCGTGCGGCGCGCCCGTGCTCATTCCTTGGTCTTTATCTTTCCGCGCGGAATCACTGCCGTCGTCATCGGGCGGACCGGCTCGAAGCCGGCGGGCGGCGCCTTCGGCGGCGAGGTGTCCTTCTTCGGCTTCTTGGATTCCTTGTTGCTGCGCTGCTGTCCCTTGGGCATGTGTTCCTCCGGTGATGGGTGGTCGAGTTTAGCGACGCGGCGACAATACAACCCCTACCGATCGTTTCCCCCGCATTCATGCCTGACTACGAAGTTCGCCCCGCCACGCTGCGCGATGCCAAAGCCATCGCCGAAGTCCACGTTGCCTCCGCCCGTGCCGCCTATACCGGTATCCTGCCCGAGGACCAGTTGAGCGCCCTGGCGCCCTCCACGCGCGAGGCCAAGTGGCGGGAGGCCATCGAGTTCAGCGAGCCGCAGGTGCACGTGGCCGTGCTGGGCGAAGAGGTGGTGGGCTTTGTCGGCTTCGACCGCTCGCGCGATCCCAAGACGCCCTCGACCACCGGCGAGATCTGGGCGCTCTACGTGAAGCCCGAGCACTGGGGCAAGGGCGTGGGCGTGGCGCTGTGGGATGCCGCGCGCGAAGGCCTGGAGGAAGAGGGCTGCACGCTGGTCACCGTGTGGGTGCCGCTGCGCAACGACCGCGCGCTGCGCTTCTACGAGCTGGCCGGTTTCAAGCGAGAAATGAAGACTGCCAAGACAACGTCACTGGGCGGCACCAAGATCGAAGAGATCCGCCTCAAGCGAAACGTCGTCTGACCCGCAAGGAACATCCCATTCATGGCCTCCAGTCTTCTGCTCCTCCTCGACGACATTGCCACCGTCCTCGACGACGTTTCCATCCTCACCAAGGTTGCCGCCAAGAAAACCGCCGGCGTGCTGGGCGACGACCTGGCGCTGAATGCCCAGCAGGTGTCCGGCGTGAAGGCCGAGCGCGAGCTGCCGGTGGTGTGGGCGGTGTGCAAGGGCTCCTTCGTCAACAAGGTGATCCTGGTGCCCGCGGCGCTGCTCATCGGCACCTGGCTGCCCTGGCTGGTGACGCCGCTACTGATGATCGGCGGCGCCTTCCTGTGCTTCGAGGGCTGCGAGAAGCTGGCGCACAAGTTCCTGCACAAGGAAGAGCACGACGCCGACATCTCGCGGCACGAGCAGGCACTGGCCGATCCGGCCGTCGACCTGGTGGCGGTCGAGAAGGGCAAGATCAAGGGCGCGGTGCGCACCGACTTCATCCTCTCGGCGGAGATCATCGCCATCACGCTGGGCACGGTGCAGGGCCAGCCTTTCACCACGCAGCTGTCGGTGCTGGTGGGCATCGCGCTGATCATGACCATCGGCGTCTATGGCCTGGTGGCCGGCATCGTGAAGCTCGACGATGCGGGGCTCTACCTGAGCCGCCGCGAAGGCGGCGCCTCGCAGGCCCTGGGCCGCGGCATCCTGGTGGCGGCGCCCTGGCTCATGAAGGGGCTGTCCATCGCCGGCACCGCCGCCATGTTCCTGGTGGGCGGCGGCATCCTGGTGCATGGCGTACCGGCACTCGGCCACGCGGTCGACGCGTGGGCGGTCGACGCCGGGACCCTGGTGGGTGGCCTGGGCTCGATGGGCGTCAACGCGGGCGTCGGGATCGTGGCCGGCGCGATCGTGCTGGCGGTGGTCGAGCTCGCGAAGAAGGCGTTCGGAAAGCAGGCGGTCGGCAAGAAGGCCTAGCGGGGGATCGGACACCCTCCGGGAGCTAGCCCAGCTCCGCCACCCGCCGCGCCAGCGCCTCGATGGCGGCGTCGGAAAGATCGTCCGTCGTCACCGTCTGCCGCTCGGCCCAGCGCTCGAAATGGCTGGCCTGCGAGCGCCGGTAGGCCGGGTCGTAGTGCAGCGTGGTCAGCTCGGCGAACAGCGCCGGCAGCTCGCCCGCGGCCGCCCATTGCTGCCAGCGCCCGATCACGGCCTTGCCGTGCAGTTCCTTCAGCAGCCCCAGCTGGCGTGACAGGGCCTCGGGATTGTCGCCGAGGTAGGCGTAATCGCGCAGGAGGTAGGCCAGGCGGGCCTCGGGCGCAGCCACGATCTCGATACAGCGGCTGGCCCGCATGTGCTTCACCAGCGGCACCGGGACATCGAGGCGGCCGATGCGCCGGCTTTCGCCTTCCACATAGAGCGGCTGCGCGGGGTCGATGCGTTCCAGCAGTTCGGCGATGCGGGTCTCGAAAGCCGTCTGCGACGGTTGCGGCGTGCCGGGCAGGGCGCCGAGCAGCGAGCCCTTGTGGGCGGCGAAGCCTTCGAGGTCCAGCACCTGCCGTCCCTGGCGCGCCATCGCCTGCAGCACGCGCGTCTTGGCGCTGCCGGTGGCGCCGCACAGCACACGCAGGTCGAGCTGCGGACAGAGCAGGTCCAGCTGCGTGATCACGTGGCGGCGCCAGCTCTTGTAGCCGCCGGCCAGTTGTTGCGCGTCCCAGCCCACCAGGCGCAGCCAGGTGACCATCGAGCCGCTGCGCAGGCCGCCGCGCCAGCAGTAGACCAGGGGCTTCCAGTCGGCCGGCCGGTCCGCGAAGCGCTCCCTCAGGTGGCGCGCGAGGTTCGCCGCCACCATCGCGCCGCCGACGCGGCGCGCCTCGAAGGCGCCCTGCTGCTTGTAGATCGTACCGACGATGCGGCGCTCCTCGTTGTCGAGCGCCGGGCAGTTGATGGCGCCGGGAATGTGGTCGATGGCGTACTCGCCCGGCGAGCGCGCGTCGATCAGCGTGTCGAAGCGACCGCGATCGTCAACGCGCACGGGTGCGGGTGCGCGCATCAGCGGACCTTGCGCCTGGCGCGCTGGACCAGGTCCACCACCACCAGTGCGATGCCCAGCACCAGCGCGAACCAGCCGACCACGCGGGCACCGCCGAGCATGTCCTGCCAGTGAGGCGATGTCAGGAAATGGGGCGCGATCAGGACGGCCGCGCCGATGAGGATGCACAAAAGGCCGCGCTCGAACATGCGCGGCGCCCTGGAGGGTCTGGAGGTCATGCCCGAGTTTACGGGCGTCGGCTAGCACGGCCGGCGCCCCAACGCATGCATCAGCTTGGGGCATTGCCTCGGCTTTCGTGAACTACTTCCTTAGAAAATGTAAACCTGAGAACTACATTCTTAAGTATTCAATGTAATACGAAAGAACTCTATGAATCGCGTTTTCCAGGTGGTCTGGAACCCGAAGCAGGGGCTGTGGACCGTGGCTTCCGAGCTGGCCCGCGGACTCGGCAAATCGACAACCCAGGCTTCCGCCGTTGCCGTGGCGCTGCTGAGCCTGGCCGGCACCGCGGCCGCCGATTGCGCGGGCCCCAGCGGCGCCACCATCACCTGCACCGCCGGCACGCCCCAGACCTTCGTGGTCATCGGCGGCTACGACGCCACCCCCGGCGGCACGGTCGATGTGCAGCCCGGCGCCGTGATCAGCACCACCAACCTGCCCGCCATCAGCATGGGCGACAACGGGACCATCCTGGTGCAACGCGGTGCGACGGTCGAGAACAACGCCGCGCCGGGCGCGACCGGCCACTACGGCACGGGGGCCAACACCATCGAGTTCCGCGCGGGCACCACGCTCACGATCGAGGAGGGCGCCAGGGTGCTTTCCAACGGCACGGCGCACAACGCGGAAGCGATCAACGCGCATGGCAGCGGCAACCTCATCGTCAACCACGGCGAGGTGCGTTCGCAGGCCGGTGGCGCCGCCATCTGGCTGGAGGCCTCGAGCGGCTCGAACACGGTGGTCAACGGCGCCACCGGCGTCATCGAGTACAAGGGCCCGGCGGGCGACAACATCCTGGGCGTGTCGGGCACCATGGCCGTCGATTTCACGAACCAGGGCCGGCTGATCGGCTCGCTGAACTTCGCGGGCGGCGACGACGCGCTGCACGTCCACACCGGCTCCTCGATCACCGGCGGCATCGACGGCGGCGGCGGCAACAACCTGCTGACGCTCGATGGCACGGGCACCGACACCTTCGCGCACGCCCTGTCGAATTTCCAGACCCTGGTGAAGCGCGATGCGGGCACCTGGACCTTCAGCAATGCGCTGCCCGGTTCGGGCATCACCAGCACCCGCGTCGCAGCGGGCACGCTGATCCTGGGCGCCGACGCCAGCAGCTACACCGGCAGCATGACGGTCGATGCAGGCGGTACGTTGCAGACACCGGCCGAGTTCGCGCCGCCTTCGATCGCGGTCAATGGCCTGGTGCGCTTCGCCCAGCCTACCGATGCCACCTACGCCGGCCTGCTGTCCGGCAGCGGCGGTATCGAGAAGACGGGGGCAGGGCGCCTGGTCCTCTCCGGCACCAACGCCTATGGGGGCGCGACCACGGTCACGGCCGGGACGCTGAAGGCCGGCGCGGCCGGCATCTTCAGCCCCGCTTCCGCGCACACGGTGGCGGCAGGCGCCACCCTCGACACCGGCGGCTTCGACCAGCGCGTGGCCGCGCTCCACAACGCCGGCACGGTGAACCTGCTGAGCGCCGGCGCCGGCAGCACGCTGACCGTCACCGGAGCCTACGTGGGGCAGGGCGGCACGCTGAACCTGGGCACGGTGCTCGGCGGCAGCAACAGCCTGAGCGATCGCCTGGTGCTCAGCGGCCCTGGCGCCAGCGCCAGCGGCCGCACCACGCTGCGCATCACCAACCTGGGCGGCCTCGGTGCCTTGACGACCGGCAACGGCATCGAGGTGGTGAGCGCGCGCAACGGTGCCACCACCACCGCCCAGACGACGCGAGACGCCTTCACGCTGGCCAACGGCCATGTGGACGCGGGTGCCTACGAATACCGCCTCCACGCTGCCGATGCGCAGGGCGCGGGCGAGAACTGGTACCTGCGCTCCACGACAACGGTGCAGCCGCCGGGTACACCGGTCACGCCTGTCACGCCTGTCACGCCTGTCGAACCCGGCAATCCTGCAGAGCCCGCCAATCCCGCCAATCCCACGGACCCTGCCACGGATCCTGCCGATCCCGCGAACCCGTCCGACCCCCTCATCACCGTCAAGCTGCCGTTGCTGCTGGGCGAGGTGCCGACCTACCGCGCCGAAGTGCCGCTGTTCGCCGCGCTGCCGGCGCAGCTGCGCCAGGCCGACCTCGCGATGCTCGGCAACCTGCATCGCCGTGTCGGCGACGAGGACGCGGCCCCTGCCGGCAGCGACACGGCGCCGCGCCGGGCGTGGGCGCGCGCGGTCTACAGCGACCTGAACATCCGCCAGGACGGGATCGCCGCGGCGCACAGCCGCGGCCATGTGAGCGGGCTGCAGGCCGGCACCGACCTGCTGGCCGCCGGCCACTGGCGTGCCGGCGTCTATGTCGGCTTCCTGGACGGCGGCGCCGACGTGAGCGGCAATGCGCGCGGAAGCTTCGGCCGGGTCGGCTCCAACGACCTGCGCTCGCGCTACCTCGGCGCCTACGCCACGTGGATGGACGGCAGCGGCCTCTACGCCGACGCCGTGGTCCAGGGCGGCAGCCATCGCTATACCGTGCGGCCCGATGGCAACGCCAGCGTTGCCGGCAAGGGCGACAGCTTCACCGCCTCGATCGAGACCGGCAAGTCCTTCGCGCTGACCGAGCGCTGGACCGTCGAGCCGCAGGCGCAGCTGATCTACCAGCGCGCGCACTTCGACGCCGTGCCCCTCGCCGGCGCCATCGTGCGCCAGGATGCCGACGCCGGCTGGATCGCCCGCCTGGGCGTGCGCATCAAAGGCGATTTCGCCACTGGCGCGGGCCGGCTCCAGCCCTATGCGCGGCTGAACCTGTACCGCGCGAGCGCCGGCGCCGACGTCGCCGAGTTCGTCGGCCCGGCGGGCTCGACCCGCTTCGCCAGTGCCAGCGGCTACACCGCGGCCGAGCTGGCGGGCGGCTTCACGCTGGCGCTGACGCCCGCCGCCAGCCTGTACGGCGAGCTGGGGCGCGTGTTCGCCCTTGGCGGCGATGCCCGGAACAAGTCCTCGGTGCAGGGCTCGGTCGGGGTGAAGCTGCGCTGGTAGGCGGCGCCGGGCCCCGGTCTTCGGTTCCAATGGAGGCTCTCGCGCCCGCCGGCCCGCGGGCCGCCTTCCAACGCCATCGCAGATCTTGAGACCATGGGACCTCTCCGCCATTGCCTTCTCGCCGCCCTGTGGCTCGCCGCCGCCACGGCCGGCGCCCAGCAGCCGCCGCAGTCCGCCGACCGCTTTCCGGCCGCCGCCGTGAGCTTTCTCGGCAGCGAACTGCCGGCGATGGAGGCGGCCATCGCGGCGCGGGACCGCGACTACTTCGAGGAGGCAATGGGCCGCATGCTGGACTTCTCCAGCAGCTGGGGCTTCAAGTCGCAGAACAACCCGGCCCTGAGCCGCTTCCCCATGTGCACCGAGGCGGTGTCGGATTTCCTGGTGGTCGGCATGTGCCGCATCATGACCACTGCCGATGCCTGCGAGCCCGCCCTGGCGTCGCGCTTCGACGCCAACCTGCGGAAGTGCCGCGAACTCGCGTCGCGGCCCTGAGCGCCTGTGCGGCGCCGCTTGCTATGCGCGGGCTGGCCTCGTGGAAGGTTCGGCATCGGGCAGGTGGGCGGCGGCGTCGTCGATGTCGCGGCCGGTGAAGTCCTTGAGCCACAGCAGGCCCAGCAGCGACACCAGCGTCATCCCGAGCAGATACCAGGCGGGAGCCAGCTTGTTGCCGCTGGCGCCCACCAGCCAGGTGCTGACGAAGGGCGAGAAGCCGCCGAACAGCGCCACCCCCACGCTGTAGACCAGCGACATGCCGCTGGCGCGCACATGCTTGGGGAACATCTCCGGGAGCATGGTGATGGCGGGCACGGTCTGCACCACCAGCGCGGTGCTCAGCAGGCCCACCACGATGAACAGCACGGCCGCCGTGGGAGAAGCGTTGAGCCACCAGAAAGCGGGATAGATCATGAGCGCCATCGCGACCCGGCCCCAGACGATCAGCGGCTTGCGCCCGACGCGGTCGGAAGCGATGCCCACCAGCGGCGCCAGCACGAAGGACAGGAGGCCCGTGAGCACCGCGCCGAACAGCGCCACCGTGGGCGGCAGGCCCAGCTCGCGCACCGCGTAGGTCGGCATGTAGAAGGTGACCACATAGGCCGCGGCAGTGCCCCCGAGCACACTGAGGATGGCGGCCAGCACGGTGCGCCCGTGTTCGCTGCACACCTCGGCGATGCTGCTGCGCCGCCCGGCGGCGGCCGGTGTCCCCGCGGTCTCCAGCGATTCGTTGAGGTGGCGGCGGATGTACATGCCCACCGGCGCGATCAGCATCCCAAGGAAGAAGGGCACGCGCCAGCCCCAGTCTTCCATGCCCTGCGGACCGAGTGCCGCGGTCAGCCCGCCAGCCGCTGCCGCGCCGAGCAGGATGCCCAGGCCCTGGCTGGCGAACTGCCAGCTCGCCATGAAGCCGCGATTGGCCGGCGTCGCATGCTCGACCAGCAGGGTGGTGGAGGCGCCGACCTCGCCGCCGGCGGAGAAGCCCTGGATCAGCCGCGCCAGCACGATCAGGATCGGCGCCGCGACGCCGATCTGCGCGTAGGTAGGGGCGAAGGCGATCATGGCGCAGCCCAGCGCCATCAGGAAGATGGTGAGCGTCATGGCCTTCTTGCGGCCCGCGCGGTCCGCGTAGGCGCCGATCACGATCCCGCCGAGCGGTCGCATGATGAAGCCGACGCCGAAGCTGCCCACCGTCAGCAGCAGCTGGCCGTAGCTGTCGAAGGTGGGGAAGAAGAGCTTGCCGATCACCAGGGCCAGGAAGCCGTAGATGGTGAAGTCGAAGAACTCGAGGCCGTTGCCGATGGTGGTGGCGACGATGGTCTTGCGCCGGTTCATCGGAGTGCCTCCGACCTTGGCTGCGGTGCCATGCGCAGCGGCCGTGCGGCTCATCGGCGAGTGGTGCGGGTTCATCAGGCTCCTCTTGTTGTGATGGCGTCGTCGTCGCGCCGGAATGCGGGGCACTTGCCGCGCTCATGAAAGGACAACATCCAGAGGATATCGGCAACTCTTGACATTCATGAAGCCTCACCGCCTTCGGACCGACGATGCGGCACACTCCGGCCATCCAGGCAACGCAATTCCTATCAGCCATGTCCCTCGCCCCCATCGAAATCGAAACCGGCCCCAACCCCACGGCCACCGTGCTCCTGATGCACGGCCTGGGCGCCGATGGCAACGACTTCGTGCCCATCGTCAGCGAACTCGACCTGTCCGCCGTGGGCGCGGTGCGCTTCGTGTTCCCCAACGCGCCGGTGATCCCGGTCACCGTCAACGGCGGCTACCGCATGCCGGCCTGGTACGACATCGCCGCGCCCGACCTGGTCAAGCGCGAGGACGAGGCCGGCCTGCGCCGTTCGCAGGGCGCGATCGAAGCGTTGATCGCCAGCGAGAAGCAGCGCGGCATCCCGGCGCGGCGCATCGTGGTCGCCGGCTTCTCCCAGGGCTGCGCAATGGCGCTGCTGACCGGGCTGCGCCACGCCGAGCGGCTGGCCGGCATCGTCGGGCTCTCGGGCTACCTGCCGCTGGCCGCGACCACCGCCGCCGAGCGGCATGCCGCCAACCACGACGTACCGATCTTCCTCGGCCACGGCACCCGCGACGGCGTGGTGCAGATCGAGCGCGCCCGCGCCTCGCGCGATGCGCTGGCGGCGCTGGGCCATGCGGTCGAATGGCACGAGTACCCGATGGAACACTCGGTGTGCATGGAGGAGATCGCCGACGTCAATCGCTTCTTGCTGCGGGTGCTGGCCACGTCCTGACGTCGCCGTTCGCGCTATAGCAGAAACGCCGTCGGCGCTTAAAACACGGGTGTCAGCAGGCTGTCCGTGGCCGTGCTACCTTCCGCCCCACAAGATTCACCGGGCATAACGACATGAGCAAACTACAGGAGCGCCTGGGAGCGCTCGCACCCGCGCGCCTGAAGGGAGTCCGCCGAGGGATCGAAAAGGAGAGCCTGCGGGCGGAGCCCAGCGGCGAGCTGGCAGCGACGCCGCATCCCGCCGCTCTCGGCTCGGCTCTCACACACCCCCACATCACCACCGATTTCAGCGAGTCGCAGCTCGAGCTCATCACCGGCGTGCACCGCGATGTCGAAGCCTGCCTGGCCGAGCTCACGGAGATCCACCAGTTCACCTATCGCGCACTCGCCGAGGCCGGCGACGAACGGCTGTGGGTGTCGAGCATGCCCTGCCGCCTGCCGCCGGACGAGACCATTCCGATCGGGCGCTACGGCTCCTCGAACGTGGGCCGCGCCAAGAGCGTCTACCGCATGGGCCTGAGCCACCGCTATGGGCGGCGCATGCAGACCATCTCGGGCATCCACTACAACTGGTCGATGCCGGACGTCTCGAGCGCGGAGTACTTCGCGCTGATCCGGAACTTCCGCCGCAATGCCTTCCTCCTGCTGTATCTCTTCGGTGCCTCGCCGGCCCTGTGCTCGAGCTTCGTGGCCGGGCGCGCGCACGAGCTGAAGCCGCTGGGCGAGGGCAGCATGCACATGCCGCACGGCACCTCGCTGCGCATGGGGCGGCTGGGCTACCAGAGCGAGGCCCAGGCTTCGCTGGCCGTGAGCTACAACAGCCTCGACGGCTATGCCGCTTCGCTGCAGGACGCGCTGACCCGGCCCTGGCCGGCCTACGAGGCGATCGGCATCCAGAACCTGGGCGGCGAGTACAACCAGCTCGCCACCACCCTGCTGCAGATCGAGAACGAGTTCTACGGCACGATCCGGCCCAAGCGCGTGATCTTCCCCGGCGAGCGGCCGCTGCATGCGCTGCGCGAGCGCGGCGTCGAGTACGTCGAGGTGCGGCTGATGGACCTCGATCCCTTCGAGCCCCTGGGCATCAATGCCTCCACCATGCGCTTCCTGGATGTCTTCCTGCTGCACTGCCTGCTGGCCGACAGCCCGTCCGACACGCGCGAGGAGATCGCCGAGCTGGCCCACAACCAGCATCTGACGGCTGCGCGCGGGCGCGAACCCGGGTTGAAGCTGCTGCGCGGGGGCCGCGAGGTGGGGCTGACCGAATGGGGCGCCGAACTTCTGGAGGCCTGCCGCCCCATTGCCGCGGCGCTCGACGCGGCCCATGGCGGCAACCATCATGCCGAGGCGGTGCGCGCCGCCGAAAAGGCGCTGGCCGACCCGTCCTTGCTGCCTTCGGCGCGCGTGCTGGAGGCGATGGCCCGCTCGCACGGCAATTCCTTCGTCGACTTCGTGCGCAGCCGTTCCGATGAAACGCGCGCCGGGCTGCTGGCCCTGCCTTTCAGCGCCGAGCAGCAGGCACGCTTCGAGCGGGCGACACAGGAATCCATCGAGGCGCAGAAGCAGATCGAGGCCTCCGACACCATGCCCTTCGAGATCTACCGCGAGCAGTACGTCTCGCCGGCGCGCCTGGGCTTCAAGAAGCACTGGATCGACTCGCCGCAGATGGTCACCCAGCCGGCGGCGCTATGAGGCTCACGAGGCTATGAGGCGGTACAGGTCCTTGGGGTCGCCGTCCGGCGGCGCCAGGGCGATGTCCTGCCCGACGCCGTGCTCCAGCGCGAGCCGGTAGACCAGGCGCAGCGCGGAGTAGTCCTCCAGCGCGAAACCCACCGAGTCGAAGACCGTGACCTGGGCCTCGTCCTGCCGGCCCGGCTCGGCGCCCGCGAGCACCCGCGACAGCTCGACCACCGGAAAGTCGGCCGGCAGCTGCTGGATCTCGCCTTCGATGCGCGTCTGCGGCGCGTACTCGACGAACACGCGCGCGGCCCTCAGTACGTCCACGTGCAGCTCGGTCTTGCCGGGGCAGTCGCCGCCGACCGCGTTGATGTGCATGCCCGGCTCGATCATCCCGGGCGCGAGGATGGTCGCGCGCGCCTTGCGGGCCGTCAGCGTGCTCACGATGTCCGCGCCGCGCACCGCCTCGGCAATGCCGGCCGCCCGCTGCACGCGCAGCGCCGGATACGCCGCCAGGTTGCGCACCAGCTTGTCGGTCGCGGCCGCGTCGAGGTCGTAGACCCGCAGCTCGTCCACCCCCAGCAGCGCATGGAAGGCCAGGGCCTGGAACTCGGCCTGGGCGCCGTTGCCGATCAGCGCCATGCTGCGCGCATCCGGCCGGGCCACCGCCTGCGCCGCGAGCGCCGACATGGCGGCGGTGCGCAGCGCCGTGGTGAGCGTGAGCTCGGCGAGCAGCAGCGGAAAGCCGGTCTCCACCTCGGCCAGCACGCCGAAGGCCATCACCGTGGGGAGGCCCCGGGCGGTGTTGGCAGGGTGGCCGTTGACGTACTTGAAGGCGTAGTGCCGGGCGTCGGACACCGGCATCAGCTCGATCACGCCCAGTTCCGAATGGCTGGCCAGGCGTGCCGACTTGTCGAATTCGGGCCAGCGCAGGAAATCCTCGCGCAGCGTCCGGGCCAGTGTCTCGAGGAAGCGGGGCGCTCCCGTCGCCCGGACGAGGGTCGACAACGCGTGGATGTCGACGAAGCGGGTGGTTGCCATGTTCGAAAGAAACCTCGGTATTAGTCGGGTAGGCGTTCGCCTACCCGCGTTGACCCTGATGACTCACCGCGCGCAGGCTGTCGCGGCCCATCATGACATTCCAGCAAGGACAAGACCCCGACAACCCTTTCGTTTCGCTGGCGCCACCATGACTTTCAAGACCTATCTGGTTGAAGACAACCCCGTGATCCGGGAGAACCTCGTAGGCTTCCTGGAAGACATCGCGGACGCCACCGTCGTGGCTCATGCAGCGGGCGAGCGCGAGGCGGTCGACTGGCTGGACCGGCATCGCGACGGCTGGGACATGGCCATCGTCGATCTGTTCCTCCAGGACGGCAACGGGCTCGGCGTGGTCGATGCCGTCCGCCGGCGGGCCGCCCACCAGAAAGTCGTGGTGCTCAGCAATTACGCCACGCCCGACATGCGGGCCCGCTCGAAGGCGCTCGGCGCCGATGCCTTCTTCGACAAGTCGGCCGAGATCGAGCTGCTGCTCGACTACTGCGAGAAGCTGAGCCATCGGAACTGAGCTGCGGCGCACACGCAGGCGTTGAGTTCGCGGCGCGCTTGACCTAGAGTGCGCTCGAGCATTTCCAATGAATGAGCCGGGTCGTCCGGTCCATTCAAGAGGAACCATGCCATGAGCGCCACCGCCAACAAGCAGATCATCCAGCACATCCACGCCGAGCTCGCCAAGGGCAACGGCAGGCCTTTCATCGACAGCCTGGCGGAGGATTTCCGCTGGGTCATGAAGGGCCGCACCGCCTGGTCGGGCACCTACGAGGGCCGGCAGGCCGTGCAGGACCAGCTGCTCGCGCCGCTGTACGCCCAGTTCGAGGGCCGCTACCGCAATACCGCCGAGGCCTTCATTGCCGAGGACGACCACGTCGTCGTCCAGTGCCGCGGCGAGGTGAGCACCAAGGCCGGGAAGCGCTACGACAACGAGTACTGCCTGATCTACCGCCTGGCCGATGGCAAGGTGGTGGCCCTGACCGAGTACCTCGACACCGCCCTGGTCGACGCAGTGCTGGAGGCTCCCGCGCGTGCCGGCTAGCCCCAGCCTGCGCATCGGCGAGCTGGCGGCGCGCACCGGCCGCAGCGTGCATGCCATCCGCTGGTACGAGGCCCAGGGCCTGGTGCCCGGGGTGGCGCGCGACGAGAGCGGCCGGCGCGTCTACGGCGAGCTCCACGTGGGCTGGCTGGACCTGATGGAGCGCCTGCGCGCCACCGGCATGTCGATCGCCGAGATGCGCGAGTACACGGCGCTGGTGATGCAGGGCAGCCGCAGCCTGCGCGAGCGCCGCGACCTGCTCGCCGCCCACCGCGAGCGTGTGAACGCCACCATCGCCGAGTGGGAGCGCGCCCTGACCCTGGTCGAAAAGAAGATCGACTTCTACGATGCCTGGATGCAAACCGGCCACCGGCCTGCGTTGATCAGCGCCGAGATGCCGCGACCCGCACGCAAGCCCGCATTGCCCACGCCTTCATCCGCCCGCAAAGCGGCCGGAGGTGCATGAAACCGAAGGAGCCTCGACCTTGCCTGCCGCCACCCACCCCCTCGCCGATGGCGTCGCCTTCGTGCGTGGTGCCTATGTCCCGATCGCCGAGGCCGCGATTCCCATCACCGACTGGGGCTTCCTGCGCTCCGACGCGACCTATGACGTGGTCACGGTCTGGGATGGCGCCTTCTTCCGGCTCGACGCGCACCTGGAGCGCTTCATGCGCAGCTGCGAGCGCTTCCGCCTCGACCCCGGCCTCACGCCGGCGCAGATCACCGAGGTGCTGGCCGAATGCGTGCGGCGCAGCGGCCTGCGCCATTCCTACGTGGAGATGATCGTCACCCGCGGCCAGCCGCCCTGGGGCTCGCGCGATCCGCGGCAGGCGGTGAACCGCTTCTACGCCTTTGCGGTGCCTTTCGTGTGGATTGCCAACGAGGCCCAGCGCGAGCGCGGGCTGCACCTGAAGGTGAGCGCCGTACAGCGCATTCCCGCCGGCTCGGTCGACCCGACCGCCAAGAACTACCACTGGAACGACCTCACCATGGGCCTGCTCGGCGCCCTCGACGCCGGTGCCGACACGGTGGTGCTGAGCGATGCCGACGGCAACGTGGTCGAAGGGCCCGGCTTCAACATCTTCTGCGCGAAGGACGGTGCGCTCGTCACGCCGAAGGACGGCGTGCTCGAAGGCATCTCGCGCCGGACCGTCATCGAGATCGCCCGCGCGCTCGGTATGCCGATCGAACTGCGCGCCCTGCCGGCCGCGGAACTACGCGGCGCCGACGAGGCCTTTCTCACGAGCTCGGGCGGCGGCGTGCTGCCGGTGACGCGCGTCGACGACCGGGTGCTCGGCACCGGCCGGCCGGGGCCGCTCACCCGGAGCCTGCACGCCGTCTACTGGGACTTGCACCGCGACCCGACCTACAGCCAGCCCATCGACTACGCCGGGCGCTGAGCCCTCAGGGCAGCGAAACCCGGCTCAGCACCGCCGGGTCGGCAACCACCTTGTCGACCACGCCGCCGGCGCCGAACACCACCTGGTACTCCGCCCAGGTATCCAGCCAATAGCGCCACACGGGCGCATCGAGCTTCGGGTTCTCGCTGCTGATGGGGTAGCCCAGCGACATCAGCACCTGCTCGCGCGTCATGCCGGGCACCACTTTCATCCCGGCAATGGCGGCGCGCGTTTTTTCCGGGTAGCCGGCCAGCTTGATCTTCGGGTCCTCGGTCACGACGTAGCGTTGGCCGAAGGGGATGCTCGGGATGTCGCGGCTGTAGTCGTTCTTCAGCCGTTGCGGGAGGCCGCCGACACTCAGGTCGACCCAGCGGAAGTCGTAGCCGGTGATGCGCGCGGGCGTCCCCACGGCCACGATGCTCATGCCCTGCTCGTCGTAGTTGATGTCGCTGATCTGCTTGCCGTAGCTGCGCATGTTGCAGCACAGGTAGCCATCGGTCATCGGACCCTGTGCCGGCGCGGGACGCTGGGCGTGGGCGGCGGAAAGGGGAAGGGTGGCCGCCAGGAGGGTGGCAAGGGCGAAGCGCTGGAGCATCGGAACGTTCTCTCGGTTGTTGTTGAGCGCTGCGGCCGGACGGCGCGCAGCGCGGCGATTCTAGGGGCTTGTTACATATTCAGCGCGCTACGAAGTCTCGAAATCGCCGCCGATCGCCTGACTCCTGCGCGCGCCGCCTGAGTCCGAACAGCAGGCGCAGCCAGCCGATGCGGCGGATCAGCCCGTCCGTGAGGAGCCAGCAGCCCCCGACGGTGAAAGCCACCAGCAACAGCGGTTCGAGCACCGGCCCCAGCCGCCAGGGCGCCAGCAGCACGGCGCCGGCCACGATCAAGGTCTGGTGCAGCATGTACCAGGGGTAGACCGACTCGTTGGCCCAGTGCAGCCACGGCCAGGGGCGGTCGAGGTAGCGGCGGGCGTAGCCCAGGATGGCGGCGATCGCCGTCCACAGGTAGAAGGCGCGCAGCCCGCGCAGCAGCCAGGCCTCGGCGCCCGCCGCGCGCAGCGCCAGGTAGGCGGACACGAAGCCCACTGCCAGCGCCAGTGCCCAGCCGCGCAGGCGTTGCAGCTCCCGCCAAAGGCCCTCGTCGATGCCCATCCAGTAGCCGTACAGGAAGACGGTGAAATACAGCGGGTGCAGGTAACCGTCGTGGATCAGGTCGTGGGTGGCCGGGAAGTGCGGCGCCAGCGTCAGCGCGTAGAGCAGCAGCGGCAGGGCGGGCAACACCAGCAGGCGCCAGCGCCGCAGTCCGGTGAAGGCGGCGCGCAGCCGCTGCCCGGCGGCCGAATCCAGCAGCGGCTGCAGCAGCGCCACGGCGGCGGTGTAGACGAAGAGATAAGGCAGGTACCACAGGTGGTTCCAGGTCATGCCGAAATCCGACCCCGCGAAGGCACCCTTCGGCCAGGGCCCCATCCCCAGGTAGCGCAGCATGAAGTCGCCGAAGCCCGGCGCGACCAGGCCGCGAGCCAGCGCCTCGGCATAGGCCTGGTAGGGGACCACCACCGTCATGCCGAAGACCAGCGGCAGCAGGAGGCGCAGCGCGCGCTGCCCGATCAGGGCCAGCGGGTCCCGGCCGCGGAACAGGAAACCCAGCGCCACGCCCGAGACCAGGAACACCAGGTCCATGCGCCAGATGTTGACCACCTGCATCGGCGCCTGCAGCCACGCCGCCGCATGCGGGCTCTTGAGGTGCCAGGGCCACGCAGCCACGTAGTACATGCCGACGTGGTAGAGGATCAGCAGGCCGAAGGCCAGCGCGCGCAGCGCGTCGATGTCGTGGCGGCGGGACGAGTCGGGGGTCATGGGCGGCTCCTGGCGATGCGAAGGCGGCCATGATGGGCGCCGGCCCGGTCCGGGTGGCGGCCTGAGTGACGATCCGCCCCGCTTCGGGGACGAACGGCGGCCACCAGGGACGAAATCCGGGCCCGGATTCACGAGAATGCCGCATGCCCGACGCGCCTCGCGAGACCCCGAAGAACCTGTTCGAGCGCTACCAGCCCTACCGCCGGCGGGTCGAGATCGCCTTCTGGGTGCTGGTGATGGCGCTCCAGGCTGCCTTCAACACCATGGTCGCGGTGATCGACGCCGACAAGCTGGGGCGCGCAGTGCCGACGTGGCAGCCGGTGACCTGGGAGCTGTCCAGCCATCTGGTGCTGCTTGCGCTGGTGCCGGCGGTGGTCGCCTTCGAGCGGCGCTTTCCGCTGACCCTCGGCACGCTGGCCCGCAGCCTGCCCTGGCACCTGCTCGCCACCGTGGTCTTCAGCGTGATCCACGTGGCGGGCATGGTGGGCCTGCGCCAGGCCGTCTACGCATTTTTCGGCAGCCAGTACGACTTCGGCGACTGGTTCGAGCAGTGGGTCTACGAGTACCTGAAGGACGTGCGCACCTATGCGGCGTTCCTGGTCGCCATCCTCAGCTACCGCCTCTTCATGCTGCGCCTGCAGGGCGAGGCGCGCGTGCTCGACGCCCCCGAGGACGCGGCCGAGGCCGCGCCGGCGGTTCCGGAGCAGCCGCCGGCGCGGCCCGAGCGCTTCCTGGTGCGCAAGCTGCGGCGCGAATTCCTGATCGCCGCCAGCGACATCGACTGGCTGCAGGCGCAGGGCAACTACGTCGGCCTGCGGGTCAAAGGGCACGACTACCTGCTGCGCGCCACGCTGACCGACTTCCTGGCCCAGCTCGACCCGGCGCGCTATGCGCGCGTGCACCGCAGCTACGCCGCCAACCTGGACCGCGTGGCCGAAATCGAGCCGCTGGAGGGCGGCGATGCGCGGCTGGTGATGCAGGACGGCACCCGCATCCCCTGCAGCCGGCGCTACCGCGACGCGCTGGGCGCGTGAGGCGCACCGCCGCTCCGAAGGGGAACAGCACCGCAGCCGAAGGCGAAGGCAATCCGCTGAGCAGCCATCCGGGCACCGGCGACAATCGCCGCCTTCCCCGATTCCCCAGCAAGAAAGAAGTCCCCGATGGCCATCCAGTGGTTCCCCGGCCACATGCACCTGACCCGGAAGGCCATTGCCGAGCGCATCGCCGAGATCGACGTGGTCATCGAGCTGCTCGATGCGCGCCTGCCCGGTTCCAGCGCCAACCCGATGCTGGCCGAGCTGACCGGCCACAAGCCCGGGCTCAAGGTGCTCAACAAGCAGGACCTGGCCGATCCCGAGCGCACTGCGCTGTGGCTGGCCCACTACAACGCGCAGCCGGCCACGCGCGCCATCGGGCTCGACGCCAGCCAGGCAGCGCCCGCGCGCCGGCTCGTCGACGCCTGCCGCGAGCTGGCGCCGCAGCGCGGCAGCATGGCCAAGCCGATGCGGGTGCTGATCTGCGGCATCCCCAACGTGGGCAAGTCGACGCTGATCAATACGCTCGTCGGCACCCGCAAGGCGAAGACCGGCGACGAGGCCGGCGTGACCAAGCTGGAGCAGCGCATCGTGCTGGCCGACGGCTTCTACCTCTGGGACACGCCCGGCATGCTGTGGCCGCGCATCATCGTCGCGCAGAGCGGCTACAACCTGGCCGCGAGCGGCGCGATCGGCCGCAATGCCTTCGACGAGGAGCTGGTCGCGCTGGAGCTGCTGGGCTACCTCAAGCGGCACTACGCCGGGCTGCTCGAGGCGCGCTTCAGGCTGGAGGCGGTCGCCGGCCTGGGCGACGAGGAGCTGCTCGAGGCCATCGGCCGCCAGCGCGGCGCCCTGCTGGGCAAAGGTCGCGTCAACCTCCAGAAGGCGGCCGAGATCGTGATGAACGAGTTCCGCAGCGGCAGCCTGGGGCGCATCACGCTGGAGACGCCCGAGGAATTCGTGCAGTGGCTGGCGGCCGGCCAGTTGCTGGATGCGCAGCGGCAGGCGAAGAAGGAGGCGCGAGGGCGAAAGAAGAAGGGGCCGCCGAGCCGCGAGGACGCACCGCCCGGCGATGCCTAGGCCGGCGTGAACCGGGCTTCCTGGGCGATGTAAGGCACATAGCGGAAGTCGCGGATTCCGAGCACGCGCTCCTCACGCCAGACCAGCTCGACGAAGTAGCCGGGATGCTCGGCACCAGGTGCCGGATACACCCCCAGCACCTCGCGCCCGTCGAGCCAGCCCGGCACCAGGTGCCAGTCCTGGAGCCGCGCGTAGTTGGTGAAGTAGAGCGCCACATCACGCCGCCCGGCCGCCTTGCGCCGCGAGACCAGGTCCAGCCGCACGTCGTCTGCCAGCATCGCGCGCACGCCGTCCCAGTCATGGGCATTGAACAGCTGCGCATAGCGCAGCAACGCCGGCTGCACGGCGCGTGCCGGCGCGGGCGGCGCGCTGGCTGCGGAGAGCTGGCGCAGCAGCGCGCGGCCCCGGTGCAGCGCCGCCTTCACCGCCGGCAGGCTGAGCTCGAGCTCGCTCGCGATCTCTTCGACCGAATGGTCCAGCACGTCCTTCAGGATCACGCAGCCGCGCTGGGCCGGTGCAAGCTGGAGGAAGCAGGAGAGCGCCGCGTGCACCGCCTGGTGCCGCGCCAGCGCCTGGTCGGGCTCGCGCGCGGCGTCGTCGGCAACGTCCAGCGCCACGTCGAGCGGCTCGGCGACGCGCTGGCTGTCGTAGCGCCAGCGGTCGATCGCGCGGTTGTGCGCAATGCGGAACAGCCAGGGGCGCAGCGGTGGCAGCTCCTTCAGCTCCGACAGCTGGTAGTAGGCGCGGGCCAGGGTGTCCTGCACCACGTCCTCGCCGTCGGCCACGGACCCGGTCATGCGCGTGCAGTAGCGGTGCAGCTCGGGCCGCACGTCGTCCACCAGCGCGAGGAACTGGCGGCGCGCTTCCTCCAGCGTGCCGAGGATCGCGTCGCGGCCGGGGCCGCCCGGCTCAGCGGTCGAAGAAGCCATAGGAACCGATTTCCTCCAGGTCGGTGGTCGCCGGCGGCGTCTCGCAGCGCTCCCGGAGCTCGGCAAGGAAGGCCTTGAAGTCCGGCAGCGCCGTCAGCGGATTGGCGCCGTCCGGCGCCTCGTTGGAGACCAGGTGGATGAAGCTCTGCCCGTCCGGCAGGCGGAAGGTCGCGTAGCGAAGGCCAACCGGCCGCACCCGGTGCAGCTCCTCGTACACCGCGCGGACGTAGCGCTCGTTCTCGGCCACCCGCTCGGGCTTGACCTTGTACTGGACCATGCGTTTCATGATGGAAGTCCTTTCGCCGGCACGGGCCGGATGAGTCTAGAAGGAAGCTGCCAGCCGGCAAGCGCCGCCAGCAGCGAGAGCGCGGCACCCACGGCCATCGCCTGCGCGAAGCCCTGGCTGAAGGCCTGTGGCGAGGCCAGGCTGCCGCTGCGCGTGAACACCTCCACCATCAGCGCGATGCCGAAGACGCCGCCCAGATAGCGGAAGGTGTTGAAAGTGCCCGAGGCCTTGCCGATCTCCGCCGGCGCCACCGCGCCCAGCACCGCGTTCTGCGCGGCCGGCATGGCCATCGAGACGCCGATGCCGGCGACGACAAGCGGCGGTACCAGCCGCAGGTAGGGCAGCTCGGGCGTCGCGATCAGCGCGATCCAGCCGCTGCCGAGTGCCTGCAGCAGCGTGCCCGCCACCACCAGCGGCCGTTCGCCAACCCGGTTCACCAGGCTGCCGGCCAGCGGTGCCACCACCAGCAGCGTGGCGGTCCAGGGCAGCAGTCGCAGCCCCGCGCCGAACGGCCCTGAACCCTGCGCCTGCAGGAACTGCGGCAGGAAGAACACGGTGCCGTACATCGGCGCGTAGAAGAAAAAGCTGGCTGCGATGCCCGAGGAGAAGGCGCGGGCGCGGAACAGTGCCGGCGGCACCATGGGCGCGGTCGCCAGGCGCTCCCTGACAGCGAAAGCCACGGCCAGCAGCAGGCCGGCCGCGAGGGCGCCGGCCACTTCGGGGCTGGTCCAACCCGCCTCGTGCGCGCGCGTCGGGCCCCACACCAGGCCGAGGACTGCGCCGGTGGCGAGCAGCGCGCCGGGCAGGTCGAGCGCCGCGGCAGGGCCGTGGCTTTCGGGCACGCGGCGCATCACGAGGACGATCAAGGACGCGCCGATGGGCAGGTTGATCCAGAAGATCCAAGGCCAGGCCAGCCCCTCTGCCACCGCCCCGCCCGCGACCGGGCCGGCGATCAGGGCGAGGCCGGTGACGCTGCTGAAGATGCCGAGTGCGCGGGCCCGCTGTTCCTTGGGGAAGGCCGCGCTCAGCAGCGCCATGGCCAGCGGCATGATCAGTGCCGCGCCGACCCCCTGCAATGCGCGCCCGGCGATCAGCGCCGCGACGCTGCCTGCCGCCGCGCACGCCGCCGAAGCCGCCACGAACAGCGCCAGGCCCGCGACCAGCATGCGCCGGCGCCCGAAGCGGTCGCCCAGCGCAGCGCCGGTCAGCAGCAGCACCGCGAAGCTCAGGTTGTAGGCGTTGACGGTCCACTCCAGCGCTTCGATCGGGGCCTCGAGGTCGCGGCCGATCGCGGCCAGGGCGGTGGTGACCACCATGGCGTCCAGCGCCACCAGGAAGGAGACGAGCGAGGCAAGCGCGAGGATCCAGCGTCTTCGGCGCGCCTCGTCGGGCTTCGATTCCGGTGGAAGTGTGGAAGGTGCCATGGAATCTCCTTGTCGCGGGGGTGATGCGACAAGGACGATCGACGTGGCGAAAAGGATGCGGTGCGGCGGTGCCTCGGCGTTCAGGCCTGAGAGTCTTTTTCGCGACCATGCCTCCAGCCTGGCACGGAAAGGTAGTAGCGCCGTGCCCTGCCTAGCCCGGAAGTGTGGAGCACGCCGCGCTGCACGAGATCGGTGAGGTCCCGGGTGGCCGTGGCCTTCGAGGTCTTGCTCATCTTCAGGTACTGCTCGACGTTGAGGCCGCCCGGAAAGCCGCCGTCGCCGGCGTCCAGCAAGCGCCGGACCAGTTGCCGCTGCCGATCGTTGAGTGCCTGTTGTGCGAGGGCCGCCCGGAAACGCGATTTGTCGACGGTGTCCTGGATCAGGTCCATGGACCGTGTGCACGCGTGGCCGAAGGCGTAGGCAAACCATTGGACGAAGCGCGTCACGTCCGTGCTGCCGACCTGCGCGGCTTCCAGTGCGTCGTAGTAGCCGCGGCGGTCCGCGAGCAGCTGCCGCGAGAGACTGTAGAGCCGCGTCGAGGCACCAAGATCCTGCGCGAGGGCCATGTCGGCGCTGGCGCGGCCGATGCGGCCGTTGCCATCCTCGAAGGGGCGGATGGTCTGGAACCACAGGTGGGCGATGGCGGCGCGCGCGATGCCGTCGAGCGCGGGCGACGCGTCACGCCGCGGGGTCGTGGCCGCAAACCAGGACAGGAAGGCGTCCATCTCGCGCGGCACGCTGGAGGAGGGCGGCGCCGTGTAGTGCACCACCTCCCTGCCGGGCAGGCCGCTCACGATCTGCATGGGGGCTTCGTGGTCGCGGAAGCGGCCCACGGCGATGCGCCGGATGCCCGAGGTGCCCCCCGGAAAGAGCGCCGACTGCCAGCGCCAGAGGCGGTCGGCATCCAGCGCTTGCTCGAAGCCGCTGCTGGCGTCCTGCATGATCTCCACCAAGCCGTCGACGACGCGGCTGCAGGGGCCCGAGTCGCCTTCGCCCAGGTGGCGCAGCACCGACGAGCGCACCGCGGTCAGGTCGAGCCTCTCGCCTTCGATCGCGGCCGTGGCGAGGGCCTCGTTCGTCCAGACCTCGCGCTCGATGTTCTGCATTTCGTCCGTGCCGATGGCGCGCGCCATGCCGCGTACCTCGCCCTGACGCTCGCGTGCGTGCAGCAGGGCCGGGCTGGCAGCAGCGACATCGAAGTACAGCTTTGGCCAGTCGGGCAACTGCCAGATGTAGCGGGCTCGAGGCATGCGCCGCATTCTAGGCTTTTGCGGCTCAAATAATGAGCCGCATGACATTCCTTGCGGCTCAGTCGTCCTTCAGGTCAAGATGCGGCCCAAGAACAATTCCGGGTGGAGCCGCCATGCATTACGTCTTTGCACGCATCATCGTCAAACCCGAGGTCGCGGACCTCGCGAAACGCCTCCTTCTCGACCTGGTCTCCAAGTCGCGGCAGGACGAGGGCTGCATGGCCTACGAGCTTTTCCAGCAGACCGCGGCGCCTCATGTGTTCCAGACGGTGGAGCAGTGGAGGGACAAGGCCGATGCCGAGGCGCACATGAAGTCGCTGCATGTCGGCGCGGCGCTCGCCGCGGCCGGCCCGCTGCTTGCGGCGGCGCCCGAGATCGTCGCCTACAGCCGGCTCGCCTAGAGCTCACTGCCTTCGCCTTCGGCCGCGATGCTATCGGCCCTCTGAGCGGCCGTGCGGCTCATGCGCGGGCGTCCGCGCACGCGTGAGTCCGGCGCGCAGCGGTGTCTCTCGCAGCCTGCTAGGCCTCGAAGGCGTGCGCCAGCAGCGCCGCAAAGAGGTTTTTCGAGTGGGCCAGCGCCGCATCCTGCTGGAGCGCGAGGGTATGCAGCGCCGAGATTCGCTGCGCGAAGGCCTCCTGCAGGTGCATCGCCGGCACCATGACCCGCAGCGTGCGCAGCCGCTCCTTGGAGATGTTGGGCATGGAGGCTGCGGTCCCGCTCGCCAGCAGCTGCAGCCCCCTTCGCATGGACGGCGCGCGCAGCAGCGCCCACAGGTAGAGCGGAAGCACGCCCGCGTCCGGACGCAGGCGCAGCCGGAAGATCAGGTCGGGCAGCAGGATCCGGCCGCGGGTCTCCCACACATACGCCGGTGTGCCCACCAGCTCCAGCGTGTTCTTGCGGCTGATCAGCAGGTCGCCGGCGCGCACCTCGTTGCGCGGGTCCGGCTGCTCGGTCTCGGGCAGCGTCTTGTGGTCGGACTCGTCGTAGAGCCCGTTCTTCAACGCACTGAGCCGCAGCACGCCCCATTCGCTCTCGGTCTTCGGGCGGTCGTGGCAGCGGGGGCTCTTGCCGCTGTCGATGCCCTCGAGCAGTTCGCCCAGCTTCACCAGGGGCCAGCCCTTCGGATTGCTCTGCGGGTCGCCGAACATGTCGCCCAGCAGGGCCGGCACCATCAGCTCCGTCAGCGCCCGGCCGCGGCGCCGCAGGCGCACCACGCTGTCGGCGCAGCCGAGCCTGTCGACCAGGCGGCGCTGTTGGTCCAGCTCAGGCACCGGAATGGCAGCGCCTGCCATGTAGGAGGTCGGCACGCGCTGCTGGCCGGCGGTGCCGGTGAGGCTGCGCCTGGCCGCATTGCGGAAGCGCTGCTGGCGCAGGAAGAAGTAGATCCAATCGGGCAGCACGGCCTCGCGGGCGCGCAGCACGTGGAACTCGGTGGAGCCGAAGCCGCGGCCGCCGGCCAGGTCGCGCGCAATCGCCACCTTGCCGTTCTCCATGCAGGGCGTGATCTTCGCGAACAGGACGTCGCCTTCGGCAAAAGGGGTATAGCCCTTCCTCACCTCGCCGAAGTGCCGCACCATGCGCTGGGCGATGGTGGCGCTGATCTCGTCCACCGCGGCCATCGGCACGAAGGCGACCTCGCTGTGCTCCTGCAGGCCGTGGTCCTTCGGCAGCCTGGGATTGATCTCGCAGACCTCGCCCAGCGTGGCCATTCGGGCGCGCGGGCGGGTCGAATCACGTTGGCCTTTGGGCAGCCCTGCAATGCTCATTGATTAACTTCCCTGATCTTTTTTCTGATCTTGTCATTTCACGGATCCAGTTCCGAGAGCAAGGCGCGCAGCGTCTCGACCTCTTTCTCGATCTCGGCTTCGATGGCGGCGAGTTCGTCTAGGAGCTCGCGCGGGTCCTGGTGTTCGATCTGCGAGGGGCTCATCGGCCGGTAGCGGCTGGCCGAGAGGCCGAAGTCGTTCGCGCGCAGCGCCGAGGCATCGGCAAACCACCATTTCTCGTGCCATTCGGCGGCCGGGTCGCGCGCCTGCCAGCGTGCCCATGCCGCCTCGCGCCCGATGAAGGCCTGCGCCAGCGCGGGCAGGTCGTCGGACTCGATGGGCGTGTCGTGGTTGGCGTCGAGACGGTAGCCGTCGTCCTCGACATGCAGGAACATCACGCGCTGCGTGCGGCCGCCGCGGCGAAAGAAGAGCACCGATGTCTTCACCCCCGAATAGGGCTGGAACACGCCGCCGGGCAGGCTCATCACCGCCTCGACGCAATGCTGATCGATCAGCTGGCTGCGCAGCTCGCGGTGCGCGATCGTCGAACCGAAGAGCACGCCCTCGGGCACCACGACCGCGGCCCGGCCGTCAGGCCGCAGGCTGTCGAGCATGTACTTGAGGAACAGCAGCTCGGTGGCGCTGGTGCTGCCGAGCTTCACCTCGTCGACGATGCGATCCTTGTCGATGCGGCCGGAGAAGGGTGGATTCGCGAGCACGACGTGGAAGCCTTCGCCAGGCAGGCCGAGCCGGGTCTTCACGGCTTCGCCCAGATGGGTGGTCAGCACGTTGCGCTGCAGGATGCGCACGTGGGCCAGGCCGCGCAGCGTGAGGTTCATGGTCGCCAGGCGCACCATCTTCGGGTCGACGTCGTTGCCGAAGAAGGTGCCGCGCTGCAGCGTGGCGAGCTGCGCGTCGGAGAGCAGGTCGCCCATGCCCCGGCGGTGCGTCTTGCCCTCGAGCTCGGCTTCCACAATGCTGCCCGGCGAGGAGTTGGCCAGGCGCATGTGGTTGTAGGCCGCCACCAGGAAACCGGCGGTGCCGGCGGCCGGGTCGTAGACGGTCTCCCCCACCTTCGGGTCGATCATCTCGACGATGGCGCGGATCACGTGGCGCGGCGTGCGGAACTGGCCCAGCTCGCCGGCCTGCTTCATCTGGCGCAGCACGTGCTCGAACAGGTCGCCCTTGGTGTCGGCGTCGGCCTGGTCCAGGCGCAGGTCGCCGACCAGGCGCACGACCTGCGTCAACACCGTCGGCTCATCGATGCCCAGGCGCGCGCCGCGCATGAAGTCATGGGCCGAGGCCTCGCCGATCTCGGCAAAGAAGGGGAAGACCTCGTCGCGCACGAAGCGCACCAGCGCATCGCCCGACAAGGTCTGCGACCACCACGACCAGCGGAAGCGGCTGCGCGGGATGCAGGTGACGCCGTTGTGCAGCACCGTCAGCGGCGGCATCCCTTCGCGCGCGCCCGGCACGTGGGCGTTGGCGGGGTTGCGCAGCTCCCACTCGCCCTCGAACAGGCTGCGGAACGGGACGTCGAGTACCTCGGCGCGCCTTTCTGCTTCGGCGTCGAGGCCCTGGACCAGATAGAAGAAGAACAGGAAGCAGAGCTGTTCGGTGTTGCCGACGGGATCCGGATAGCCGCCGCCAAAGAGGTAGTCGCGAATCTGGTCGATCGACCGTCGCATGTCGGCAGTCAGGGGCATGAGGGGAGGGGGCTCGAAAACATTTTGTTGTGGGCGCGAGTCTACGAGGCAAATGGGGGGAGGGCCGCCATCCGCCGTGGAGCAAACTAAAGGACTCGTATCACAACAGGCCGCAGCGCCACTCTGCCATGACCGCGATCCTCCCGCGCCTCGAAGTCGTCCAGCGCGATCTCTCCGCCTATCGCCAGGGCAACACCGGCGTCGACTACGTCCACCGCTTCGAATCCGGCAAGCCGGGCCCGCATGTGTTGATCAACGCGTTGACCCACGGCAACGAGATCTGCGGGATGGTGGCCGCCACCCGTCTGCTCGACAGCGGCGTGCGCCCGAGGATCGGCACGCTCACCGTGAGCTTCGCCCACGTGGAGGCGTACAACGCTTTCGACGCGGAGAAGCCCTTCGAGAACCGGCAGCTGGTGCACAACCTCAACCGCGTCTGGTCCGACGAGTGGCTGGAGGGCCCCGAGGACAGCCCCGAGCTGCGCCGGGCCCGCGCGCTGCGGCCGGTGGTGGCCGCGGCGGACCACATCCTCGACCTGCACTCCACCAGCCAGGACGTGGTGCCTTTCTGGGTGTATCCGGCCTTCGCGCGCAACGCGGCGGTGGCGCTGGCGATCGGCCGGCCCTCGGTGCACCTGGTGATGCCCAAGGGCCTGGGCTCCGGCACGCCGCTGATCCAGCACGGACGCCATGGCGAGGACGAAGGGCCGGCCGGCGCGGCGCTGGTGGCCGAGTGCGGACAGCATTTCCTGCAAGCCACGGCCGACACGGCGGTGGCGGTGACTTTCGATTTCCTGGCTCATTTCGGCTTGGTCGAGCGCGAAGCCGAAACACCGGCACCCGGGCCGCAGCGGCGCTTCGAGCTGCTGCAGACGCGCATGGTCAAGACGCCCGAATTCCGCTTCGTGCGGCCGCTCGTCGGCTTCGAGGTGTTTGCGAAGGACGAGCTGATCGCGATCGATGGCGAGGAGGAGATCCGCGCGCCTTGCGACGATTGCACGGTGCTGATGCCGGCGCGGGTGCCGATCGTGGGGCGGGAAGGGGTCTACCTGACCCGGCCTCTGTAGCCGCCGTTCCTTTACTTGCCCCAACTGTCCTTCATCCCGGCCGCGCGGTTGAACACCAGGCCGCCCGCTGTGCCCTGACGGCTGTCCGGCACGAAGTACCCGTGCCGCTCGAACTGGAAGGCCTCGCCTTCCTTGGCTTTGGCGAGCGCCGGTTCGACATAGGCCTGCGCCACCACCAGGCTGCTCGGGTTCAACTCGTCCTGCACCTCGCCGCTACCAGGCTGCGCTGCCGCGAACAGGCGTTCGTACAGCCTCACCTCGGCCGGCACCGCATCAGCGGCTGCCACCCAGGTGATGTTGCCCTTGACCTTGATCGCATCCGCGCCGGGCGTGCCGCTCTTGGTGTCGGGCACCAGCTTCGCCTGCACTTCGACCAGCTTGCCGTCCGCATCGCGCGTGCCGCCGGTGCACTCGATGACGTGGCCGTACTTGAGACGCACCTTGTTGCCGGGGAAGAGGCGGAAGAAGCCCTTGGGCTGCACGTCCTCGTAGTCGGTCCGCTCGATCCATACCTCGCGGCCGAGCTTGAAGCTGCGCTTGCCCATCTCCGGATGGTGCGGGTGCACGGGTGCCGTGCATTCGTCGAGGAAGCCGGCGCCCATCAGCTCGTCCCAGTTGGTGATGACCAGCCGGACCGGGTCGAGCACGGCCATCGCGCGCGGTGCCACCGGGTCGAGGGTGTCGCGCAATGCCGCCTCGAGGCTGGCATAGTCGATCCAGCCGCCCGACTTGGTGACGCCCGAACGCTCGCAGAAGAGCTTCAGCGCCTCGGGCGTGTAGCCGCGGCGGCGCAGGCCTGCCAGGGTGGGCATGCGGGGGTCGTCCCAGCCGTCCACGTGGCCTTCCTCGACCAGCTGGCGCAGGCGGCGCTTGCTGGTGATCACGTGGGTGACGTTGAGGCGTGCGAACTCGTACTGGCGCGGATGCGGCGAGGCGATCAGGCCGCCCGCGGCGAGATGGTCCAGCAGCCAGTCGTAGAAGGGGCGCTGGTCCTCGAACTCCAGCGTGCAGATGCTGTGGGTGATCTGCTCCAGCGCGTCCTCGATGGGATGGGCGAAGGTGTACATCGGGTAGATGCACCACTTGTCCCCGGTGTTGTGATGGGTCGCGCGGCGGATGCGGTAGAGCGCCGGGTCCCGCATGTTGATGTTGGGGCTGGCCATGTCGATCTTCGCGCGCAGTACGGCGGCGCCGTCGGGCAGTTGGCCGTCGCGCATGGCCCGGAAGCGCGCGAGATTCTCGTCCGCCGTGCGGTTGCGGTTGGGGCTGTCGGTGCCGGGGGTGTTGAAGTCGCCGCGGGTGGCGCGGATCTGCTCGGCGCTCTGTTCGTCGACATAGGCGAGGCCTGCGCCGATCAGGTACTCGGCCGCGCGGTACATGAAGTCGAAGTAGTTGCTGGCGAAGTAGACGTGCTCGTTGGGCTGGCCGGGCCGGGCCGGATCGTCTGCCAGGCTGGAGTCGTAGCCCAGCCACTTCACCGCGTCGCGGATGGCGTCGACGTATTCCTGCTCTTCCTTTTCGGGGTTGGTGTCGTCGTAGCGCAGGTGGCACACGCCGCCGTATTCGCGGGCCAGCTCGAAGTTGAGCCAGATGCTCTTGGCGTGGCCGATGTGCAGGTAGCCGTTCGGTTCCGGCGGGAAGCGCAGGCGCACGCGAGCCGGGTCCGGCATGCCCTGCGCATGGTGCGCTGCGTCGCCGGGAGAGCCGCCCCAGCGGCGGCCCGCGTAGTGGCCCTGTTGGAGGTCGTTTTCGATGACGTGGCGCAGGAAATTGCTCGGTTTGGCGGTGTCGTGGTCGGCAGCGGAAGTCATCTCTTCATTCTAGGTGGCGCTTCGGTGGAGTTACTTTTGGAAACGTTCTTCACGGAGCAGTGTGAACCGGGTTGACATTTGCTGCGTTCAATACGTGCATGGACGCACACCGTCCCCCTAACAAGGAGTCCACATGAGCCTCACCCGTTCCACATTCTTCAAATGGGCTGCTGCCGCCGCCGTTGCAGCGGGCGCGCTGTTCACTGCCGCTTCGGCCAATGCTCGCGGCGACGTGAGCTGGTCGGTCGGCATCAGCGCACCCGGCGTGGTGGTCGGCGTGGCGGCTCCCCCGGTGTATTACGCACCGCCCCCGCCGGTTTACTACCGCCCGGCCGCCCCGGTCTACTACGCGCCGCCGCCGCCGGTCTACTACCGTCCGGCTCCGGTGTATTACGGGCCGCCTCCCGTTTACTACGGCCCGCCGCGGGGCTACTATCGCGGCCACGGCTATGGCCATCGGCACGGCCACTGGCGTTGATCGGCGACAGCCAAGATTGCCTGCTGTCACATGAAAGAACCGGCCCCTTCGGCCGGTTTTTTTCATCGCCTGGCCGCCCCAGGATGAAAAGCGCCTCCTTGTGGGGGCAGCGACCACACGAAGTGGGGGGCGTCGGGGCCATGTTCATGGCGCTCACATGGCCTTGAAGAGGTGCGCGTAGAGGCGGCTGACCGGGATCTTCTCCTCACGGCCGCGCAGGACCAGGTGCAGCTTGCCGGCCTCGTCGCGGTGCACCGACTCGATGGCGTCGCTGCGCACCACGATGGCCCGGTGCACCTGCCAGAACACGCCGGCATCGAGCTGCGGCAGCAGCTGCTTGAGGGGGGTTCGGATCAAGTATTCGCGGGAAGTGGTGAGCACGCGCACGTACTTGTCGGCGGCCTCGAAGTACTGCACCTCCTCGATGGGGACCATGCGCACCGTGCTGCCTGCAGTGCCTGCCTCGCTCGCCGCGATCAGCTTGAGGGGGGCAGTGCCCGCCACGCCGGGAAGGGCTGCCGCGCCGCCGGCTGCGGCCAGCAACTGGCGCCACTGCGACAGCGTACCGGCCAGCACCTCTTCGGCGCTGCGCGCGGACCCGTTGCGCTGCACTGGCTCCAGGGCCTGGCGCAGCCGCGCGACCGTGCGCCGCAGCCGTTCGGGCTGCACCGGCTTCAGCACATAGTCGATGGCCTGGGCATCGAAGGCGCGGGCGGCGTATTCGTCGTAGGCGGTGACGAAGACCAGTTGGGGCATCGGTGCCTCGTCCGCGGGCCAGGCGTCGGCCAGCTCGGCGGCGGCGGCCAGGCCGTCCTGGCCCGGCATGCGGATGTCGAAGAACAGCACCTGCGGCAGCAGCCGCAGCGCCTCGCGCACCGCGCTGCGGCCATCGGCGACGGTGGCGAGCACCTCGAGCTCGGGCCAGGCGGCTGCAAGCTCGGCGCGCAGGGCTTGGGCCAGCAGGGGTTCGTCTTCGGCGATGAGGGCGGTGGTCTTCATGCGGGCAGCGGGAGGATGATGGTGGCGCAGGTGCCACCGGCCGGGTGCGGCGCCAGCTGCAGGGCGCCTTCCACGCCGTACGCTGTGGCGAGGCGCTCTCGCACCTGCGAGAGCCCGAACCCGCCATCAGAGGCCGGCGCGCCGGCGCTATCCGCGATGCCTACGCCGGTGTCTCGCACCTCGATCACCAGGCGCCGGCCTTCGCGCCGCGCGCCGATCGCGATCTCGCCGCCCTCGACCTTCGGCTCCAGTCCGTGGCGGATCGCATTCTCCACGAGCGGCTGCAGCAGCAGCGGCGGCACGGGCACCTCCCGCAGGTCCTCGGGCAGCTCGAGCCGGCAGGCGAGCCGCGGGCCCATGCGCACGGACATCAGCTCCAGGTAGTCGCCCAGCCGCTGGAACTCGGCCGCGAGCGGATGCGCGAGCGCGCGCGAGCCGCTGAGGGTCACGCGCAGGTAGCTGTTGAGGCAGTCGAGCATGGCCACGGCGCGCGGCGGGTCGGTAGCGATCAGCACGCGCAGGTTGGCCAGCGTGTTGAACAGCATGTGCGGCTCAAGCTGGGCCTCCAGCAGCTTGAGGCGCGCATCGGCGGCGTCGCGCTGGGCCAGTGCGATCTCGCCTTCGAGGTATTTGCTCTTGCCGCGGCTGTAGTAGAAGTAGCAGATGACCACGCAGGCCACCACCGTGATCAGCATCGTGGAGGCGAGCTTGTCGCGCGAGAAGCTCAGGAACTCCAGCAGGGGCTTGCCGGTCCAGGCGTCGCCGATCGCGTTGCCGCCGAGGAAGCCGACCACGATGCCCACGATGACCAGCGCCACACCGCGCCAACCGTGCGGCCAGGGTACTGCGTCGGGGCCGGCGAGTAGCAGCCGGCCGATGTCCACGACCAGCCAGCTGATGAGTCCGATGGAGAGCGAATAGACGAACTGCGGCGCCCAGGCGCCACGGCCCGAGAGCGACAGCCCGACGGCGATGATGCAGCAGAAGCCGGCGGTCGAGATGCCGTGCCGCAGCACGTGCCGGAGATTGGCCGGCGAGAAGTTGCGTGCCAGGGTTTCGCTCACCCGCGGTCTCCGCGCTCTGCATGCTCTGCGCGCTCTCCGCGGCGAAGCGCCTTGCGCTCGCGGTCGAGCAGCCGGTCGTAGACATTGCCGCCCGGAGCGACGAAGAACACCACGGCGCCATGGATCAGGAGCCCCAGGCCCCAGCCGAGCAGTGGGTACATGGCCCAGTCCTGCCCGCGCGAGCTCGCCAGGATCACGAGGAACAGGTTGACCAGCACGTAGACGGTGGCATGGATGTACCAGCCCATCTTGGCGCCGGCACGGCGGCGGGCCAGGCGTTCGAGCGGGTCGTTCGATGGGTGAAGGTCGTTGGTCATGGTGGACTCTCCGATGATTGAGGATTCTTGCGGAAGAAGAGGAAGAATGGGCGGTATCGCGTCGCTCAGGTGCGGGCTGCCGACAGGCCCACGCGGTCTTCGCGGATCGCCAGCTTCCACAGGCGCAGCGCACGGGCGGCGAAGATGCCGCTGAAGGCGCCGAAGAGCGTGCCGATGCCCAGCGCGAAGCCCGTATGGCGCGCTACCTCCGGGTGCATGGCCAGCAGCACGCCCACGGCGTACTTGGTAAAGAAGATGCCCATCATCAGCGCCAGCGGCGCCGCGCTGCCGGGAAGGTGGAAGGTACGGGTCGCCGCATCGAAGCGGGCAGCAGCGGGCAGCGGCCAGCGCTGCACGGTGAGCAGCAGCACGCTGACTGCGCCGGCCCAGCCGAGCAGGGCGACGGGCGAAGCGCCGAAGGCGGAGAGCATGCCGTGGAAGGACAGCCCGATCATCGCGATCGGCAGCAAGGTCACGCGCCCCAGGCTCACCGTGCCGGCGGCCAGTTGCCTGAGGCCCAGCCAGACGAGCAGGGCGAAGAGCACGAACACCCAGCGCGGGGTGTGGGCGAGGATCTGGATCAGCATCTGCATGTTGTTTCTCCGTAAGGGGTTCGATAGCGCCGATGGGGTGGACTGTGCCGGCCCGCCCGTGCACCCGCCATGCCCTTGCGACGAACTGCAGCGGACCGGCGCGAGTTGCAATCCGCTGTCGCCGGACGCAATGCGCAACGCGGGCTTTACCGGGGCTTTACGGTTCGTAAGAACTGGGCGCTACGATTCGACGCTTCACTAAGGGCTGCTTGCGAACCGCCCAGTTGCCGATGTCTTCCCCCACCCCAGAGTCCGCTGCCACCGCCCCTCTCGCCGAACCGCCCGCGCCGCGGCCGCCTTCGCGCCGCCGGCTCTGGCTGGGCAGCCTGGCTGCGCTGCTGCTCGTGGTGCTCCTGGGCGGCGTGGCCTGGTACCTGATCAAGCGTTCGGGCGAGCCGGCCGCCGGCCGCGGTGGCTTCGGGCCTCCCGGCTCGACCGTCGGGCATGCGGTGGCGCGCCGGGCCGAGCTGCCGGTGACCATCGATGCGCTCGGGACCGTGACGCCGCTGGCGACCATCACCCTGAAGCCGCAGGTCGGAGGCGTGCTGACCGAGGTGCTCTTCACTGAAGGCCAGGCCGTGACCAAGGGCCAGCTGCTGGCCCGCATCGATCCGCGGCCCTACGAGCAGGCGCTGATGCAGGCCCAGGGCACGCGGGTGCGCGACGAGGCGCAGCTGGAGGCGGCGCGCGTGACGCTGGCGCGCTACCGCACGCTGCTGACTCAGGACTCCATCGCCCGCCAGGACGTCGACACCCAGGCCGCGCTGGTGAAGCAGCTCGAAGGCACGGTGACCACCGATCGGGCCTCCGAGGCCGCCGCCAGGCTCAACGTCGAATACACGCGCATCACCGCGCCGGTGGCCGGGCGCATCGGCCTGCGCACGGTCGATCCCGGCAACACCGTGACGGCCAACGCGGCCACCGGCATCGCGGTGATCACGCAGATGAACCCCATCGACGTGCAGTTCGCGGTGCCGCAGGACCGCCTGCCCGACATCCAGGCGCAGCTCGCGAAGGGCGTGGCGCTGCCGGTCAAGGCGATGGACCGCACGCGCAGCACCACGCTGGACACCGGCACTTTCTCCACGCTCGACAACGTCGTGGACACCAGCACCGGCACCATCAAGGGCAAGGCCCGCTTCGGCAACGCGCAGACGACGCTGTTCCCCAGCCAGTTCGTCAATGTGACGATGACCCTGCGCACCATCGACACGGTCGTGGTGCCGGTGACCGCGGTGCGCACCGGGCCCACCGGCAGCTACGTGTACGTGATCAACGATGACCGCACCGTTTCCATGCGGACGGTCAAGCGGGGCGAGTCGACGGTCGAGCTGGCAGCGATCACCGAGGGCCTGGAGGCGGGCGAGAAGGTGGTGACCGAAGGCGGCGACCGCCTCAAGGAGGGCGCGCAGGTGGTGCTTCAGGGCGACAAGGCGGCAGTCGGCCCGCGCCCGGGTGCCTCCGGTCCGCGGGGCCCGCGCGGCGAGGGCCGTCGCCGCCAGCCGTCGCCGCAGTGAGGGAGCCTGGATGAGCCCATCGCGCCCCTTCATCGAGCGGCCGGTGGCGACCGGCCTGTTGATGCTCGCGATCGTGCTGGCGGGCCTGGTGGGCTTCCGCTTCCTGCCGCTCGCTGCCCTGCCGCAGGTGGACTACCCGACCATCCAGGTGCAGACCCTCTACCCGGGCGCCAGCCCCGAGGTGATGAGCCGCACCGTGACCGCGCCGCTCGAGCGCCAGTTCGGCCAGATGGCGGGGCTGGACCGGATGAGCTCGGTGAGCTCGAACGGCGTGTCCATCGTCACCCTGCAGTTCGCGCTCGACCAGACGCTGGACGTGGCCGAGCAGCAGGTGCAGGCCGCGATCAACGCCGGCGGCTCGCTGCTGCCGGCCGACCTGCCGGCGCCGCCGGTCTATGCCAAGGTCAACCCGGCCGACGCGCCGATCCTCACGCTGGCCGTGAGCTCCGGCACCATGCCGCTGACGGAGGTGCAGAACCTCGTCAACACCCGCCTCGCGCAGAAGATCAGCCAGGTGGCCGGCGTGGGCCTGGTCTCGCTCTCGGGCGGGCAGCGCCCGGCGGTGCGCATCCAGGCCGACACCAACGCGCTGGCCTCGGTGGGCATCGGGCTGGACACGCTGCGCACCGCCATTGCCGCGGCCAACGCCAACAGCGCCAAGGGCAGTTTCGACGGGCCGCAGCGCGCCTACACCATCAACGCCAACGACCAGCTGGTCGCCGCGGCCGAGTACAAGAACCTGATCGTTGCCTGGAAGAACGGCGCGCCGGTGCGCATGAGCGATGTCGCGCGGGTGGTCGACGGTGCGGAGAACACGCAGCTCGGCGCCTGGGCCGCGGCGCGTGCCGAAGCAAAGGAAGGCGAGAGTGCCGCGGCGCCCCGCGCCGCGCCGGGCCGCCCCAAGCAAGCGGGCGCCCCCTCGGGGGGCAGCGAGGACACGTCAGTGCCGAGCGTGGGGGCTGACCTCTATCCGGCGATCATCCTGAACGTGCAGCGCCAACCCGGCGCCAACGTGATCGGTACCGTCGACGCCATCAAGAAGCAGCTGCCCGAGCTCGAGGCCTCGCTGCCCGGCGCCCTCAAGGTCGAGGTGCTGAGCGACCGCACCACCGGCATCCGTGCCTCGGTGCGCCACGTGCAGCTCGAGCTCGCGCTCGCCGTGGTGTTGGTGGTGCTGGTGATCTTCCTGTTCCTGCACAGCGTGCGCGCCACGGTCATCGCCAGCATCGCGGTGCCAATCTCGCTGATCGGCACGCTGGGCATCATGTACCTGCTGGGCTACAGCCTCAACAACCTGAGCCTGATGGCGCTGACCATCGCCACCGGCTTCGTGGTGGACGACGCGATCGTCATGATCGAGAACATCGCGCGCTACCTGGAGGAGGGCGATCCGCCTTTCAAGGCTGCGCTCAAGGGGGCGACGCAGATCGGCTTCACGATCATCTCGCTGACGGTGTCGCTGGTGGCGGTGCTGATTCCGCTGCTCTTCATGGGCGACGTGGTGGGGCGGCTGTTCCGCGAGTTCGCGGTCACGCTGGCCATCACCATCCTGATCTCGGCCGTGGTCTCGCTGACCCTGGTGCCGATGATGTCGGCCCGCTGGCTCAAGCCGCAGGCCCAGGAGGGCGGCCGCTTCGGCGCGCGCGTGCAGCACTTCTTCGAACGCGTGATCGCACGCTACGACATCTGGCTGCAATGGGTGCTGCGCCACCAGCCCCTGACGCTCGTGGTGGCGGCGCTGACGCTGGTGCTGACGGTGGTGCTCTACGTCGCCATCCCGAAGGGCCTGTTCCCGACGCAGGACACCGGCCAATTGCAGGCGCGCGTCGAGGCGGCGCAGGATGTGTCCTATGCGCGCATGGCCGAACTGCAGAAGGCCGCGGCCAATGCCATCCTGGCCGACCCCGATGTGCGCAGCCTCAGCTCGGTGGTGGGCGTGGATGCGGCCAACAACACCGCGCTCAACACCGGGCGCATGCTGATCAACCTGCGCTCGAGCCGCGATGACCAGGCAAGCGTGATGCAGCGCCTGCGCGAGCGCGTGAACACGGTCGCCGGCGTGACGCTCTACCTGCAGCCTACCCAGGACCTGACCATCGACGCCGAGACCGGCCCGACCGAGTTCCGCGTCGCGCTCGAGGGCGTGGACACCACGGTCGTGAATGGTTGGGCGAGGAAGCTCGTCGAGCGGCTGCGCAGCACGCCGCAGGTGCGCAACGCGACCACCGACGCCGGCGCGCAAGGCCTGGCCGCCTACGTCGATATCGACCGCAACACCGCCTCGCGGCTGTCGGTCACGGCCAGCTCGGTCGACGATGCGCTCTACAGCGCCTTCGGCCAGCGCATCGTCTCCACCATCTTCACGGAGACCAACCAGTACCGCGTGATCCTGGAGGCGCAGCGCGAGGCGCTCGCGTCGCCGCAGGGGTTGGGCAACCTGCAACTGCGCACCGGCGCCGGCACGCCGACGCCTTTGTCTTCGCTGGCCACCGTGCGCGAGCAGCTGGCGCCGCTTTCGATCACGCGCGTGGCGCAGTACCCGTCGGCGACCGTGGGATTCGACACCGCCCCCGGCGTCTCGCTGGGCAAGTCGGTTTCGGCGATCCGCGACGCGGCCAGGGAAATCGGCCTGCCGGCCAGCGTGCGGCTGAACTTCCTGGGTGCGGCGGGCGCTTACGAGAGGTCGCTCACCAACCAGCTGTGGCTGATCCTTGCGGCCGTCGTGTGCGTGTACATCGTGCTTGGCGTGCTCTACGAGAGCTACATCCATCCCCTGACCATCCTGTCCACGCTGCCCTCCGCCGGCGTGGGCGCGCTGCTGGCGTTGATGGTGACCGGCAACGACCTGGGAGTGATCGGGATCATCGGCATCATCCTGCTGATCGGCATCGTGAAGAAGAACGCGATCATGATGATCGACTTCGCGATCGACGCCGAGCGGCGTGAAGGGAAGTCGCCGCAGGAGGCGATCCACCAGGCGGCGCTGCTGCGCTTCCGGCCCATTCTGATGACGACGCTGGCGGCGCTGTTCGCGGCGCTGCCCTTGATGTTCGGGTGGGGCGAGGGGGCGGAGCTGCGGCGGCCTTTGGGTCTTGCGATCTTCGGGGGGCTGGTGGTGAGCCAGGTGCTGACGCTGTTCACCACGCCGGTGATCTACCTGGGCTTCGATCGGATGGGGCGCAGGTTCGGGGGGAAGCGTGATGCTGCGCACGCCTGAGGTCTTGCTCCCTCTCCCTCTCCCTTTGGGAGAGGGTTGGGGTGAGGGCACCGGGCCTTGTATCGGTACGTTGCGCTTGTTCCGAGGTCGGAGCCGGGGGGTCGTCCCGGCCCCTGCCTCAACAAAAGCACAACGTACGAAATCAACCGGCAGGGTGCCCCCACCCCAACCCTCCCCCGGAGGGGAAGGGAGCAAGACCAGAGAGAGGCGTAGATGAACCTCTCCCGCCCCTTCGTCGAACGCCCCATCGCCACAGTCCTCCTGACCATCGGCATCGCCCTGGCCGGCATCGTCGCCTTCTTCGCCCTGCCGGTCTCGCCGCTGCCCCAGGTCGACTACCCGACCATCTCCGTCCAGGCGAGCCTGGCGGGCGCCAGCCCCAGCACCATGGCTTCCAGCGTGGCCACGCCGCTCGAGCGCAGGCTGGGCATCATCCCCGGCGTCAACGAGCTGACCTCGACCAGCTCCAACGGCTCGGCCCGGGTAACGCTGCAGTTCGACCTCAGCCGCAACATCGACAGCGCCGCGCGCGAGGTGCAGGCCGCGATCAACGCCGCCCGCGCGGACCTGCCGGCCACGCTGCGCAGCAACCCGACCTACCGCAAGCGCAACCCGGCCTCGGCGCCGGTCATGATCCTGGCCCTCACCTCCAAGACGCGCACGCCGGGCCAGATCTACGAGGCGGTGTCCAACATCGTGAGCCAGCGCCTGTCGCAGGTCGAGGGCGTGGGCGAGGTCGAGATCGGCGGTGGCTCGCTGCCGGCGGTGCGGGTGGAGCTGGAGCCCTTCTCGCTCAACCGCATGGGCATCAGCACCGAGGACGTGCGCGCCGCGATCCAGGCCAACAACGCCAACCGGCCCAAGGGCGCGATCGAGAGCGGCGACCGCCGCCTGCAGATCTACACCCCCGCGCCGGGCCGCCGGGCCGCCGACTACCGCGACCTGGTGATCGCCTGGCGCAACAACGCGCCCGTGCGCCTGGGCGACGTGGCCCGCGTGATCGACAGCGTCGAGAACACCCGCACGCTCGGCCTGTTCAACGGCGACCCGGCGGTGGTGATACTGGTCACGCAGGAGCCGGGCGCCAACATCATCGACACGGTGGACGGCATCCGCGACCTGATGCCCGAGCTGCGCGCGCAACTGCCGCAGGACATCGACATCCAGATCGCCTCGGACCGCACCAATTCCATCCGCGCCTCGCTGCGCGAGATCGAGACCACGCTGATGATCTCGATCGTGCTGGTGGTGCTGGTGGTGGGCCTGTTCCTGCGCAAGGCGCGCGCCACGATCATCCCGGCGGTGGCGACGGTGGTCTCGCTGCTCGGCACCTTCGGCGTGATGCACCTGCTGGGCTTCAGCCTCAACAACCTGAGCCTGATGGCGCTCACGGTGGCCACCGGCTTCGTGGTCGACGACGCCATCGTGGTGCTGGAGAACACTGCGCGCCATGTCGAGGCCGGCATGAAGCGCACGGAGGCTGCATTGCGCGGCGCGCGCGAGGTGGGCTTCACCGTGCTGTCGATCAGCCTGTCGCTGGTGGCGGTGTTCATCCCGCTGCTGTTCATGGGCGGGCAGGTCGGGCGCCTGTTCCGCGAGTTCGCCGTCACGCTCTCGGCCTCGGTGATGATCTCGCTGGTGATCTCGCTCACCACCACGCCCATGCTGTGCGCGATGCTGTTGCGCAGCGAAGCGGAGGAGCCCAGAAAGAAGCGCGGGCGCGTGCTGGGCTGGCTGGGCAGCCGCGTCGAGCGTGCCTGGCAATGGACGTTGCGCGTCTACGCCCACAGCCTCGACTGGGCCCTGGCGAGCAAGGGCGTGGTGATGGTGGTGCTGCTGGCGGTGATCGGCCTCAACGTCTACCTCTTCAACGCCATTCCCAAGGGCTACTTCCCGCAGCAGGACAACGGCCAGCTCAACGCCGGCATCCGGGCCGACCAGAGCATTTCCTCCGCCGCCGTCGCCGACAAGCTGCGCCAGGCCGTGGACATCATCCGCAAGGACCCGGCAGTCGCGACCGTGGTCGGCTTCTCCGGCGGCGGGCGTGCGGGCGGCGGCTTCATGTACGTCAACCTCAAGCCGCTGGGGCAGCGCACCGAGAAGACGCAGGTCGTCATCGACCGCCTGCGCCCGCAGCTCAGCCAGCTCACCGGCCTGCGCGTGTTCCTGTTCCCCGTGCAGGACCTGCGCATGGGCGGGCGCTCCAGCAACTCCAGCTACCAGTACACGCTCAAGAGCGACAACCTCGAGGACCTGCGCAAGTGGACCGGCAGGCTCGCCGAGCGCCTGCGCCAGGAGACCGCGCTCACCGACATCGACAGCGACGACGCGGCCAACGGCGTCGAGACCTTCGTCGAAGTGGACCGCGACGCCGCGGCACGGCTGGGCGTGACCTCGAGCGCGGTCGACAGCGCGCTCTACAACGCCTACGGCCAGCGCTCGGTCGCCACCATCTACGACGAGCTCAACCAGTACTCGGTGATCATGGAGTGGGCGCCGCGCTTCCAGCGGGCGCCGATCGCGCTGAAGGACCTCTACGTGCCCTCGACGCTCAGTGCCGTCACCACCGCGAGCGGGGCGACCACCGTCAGCACGCTGCAGGCCAACACCGACGCGTCGACCGGCACCTCGACCACCACCTCGGCCAACCCGGCCTCGCGCACCTCGTCGGCCGGCCAGCAGATCGCGACCAGCACCACGCCGATGGTGCCGCTCGCGGCCTTCGCCAAGCTCAGCGAGCGCGCGGTGCCGAGCTCCATCGACCACCAGGACACCGAGCTCGCAAGCACCGTTTCCTTCAGCCTGGCGGAGGGCGTGAGCCTGGCGGACGCGAAGCGCATCGTGGCCCAGGCCGAAGCCGACATCGCGATGCCGGTCAATGTGCGCGGCAGCTTCCAGGGCACGGCGCTGGCAGCGCAGCAGTCGCAGGCACAGCAGCTGTTCCTGATCTTCGCGGCGCTGGTCGTGATCTACATCGTGCTCGGCGTGCTGTACGAAAGCTTGATACATCCCATCACCGTGCTGACCACGCTGCCCTCGGCCGGCGTGGGCGCGGTGCTGGCGCTGCTGCTGTTCCGCATGGAGTTCTCGATCATTGCGCTGATCGGCGTGTTCCTGCTGATCGGCATCGTCAAGAAGAACGCCATCCTGATCATCGACTTTGCGCTCGAGGCCGAGCGCGCCCGCGGCCTGAGCGCGGTGGAGGCGGTGCGCGAGGCCTGCCTGCTGCGCTTCCGCCCGATCCTGATGACCACGCTGGCCGCCGCGCTGGGCGCCCTGCCGCTGGCGATCGGCTTCGGCGAAGGCGCCGAGCTGCGCCAGCCGCTGGGCGTGGCCATCATCGGCGGACTGGTCGCAAGCCAGCTGCTCACTCTGCTGACCACGCCAGTGGTCTACGTGCTGCTCGACAAGCTGCGGCGCCGCCCCGCCAACGAGAAGTACCTGAGCCGCGACGCGACCGACCCCTCTCTTTCTCCCTCTGCCGCTCTTTCTCCCTCTCCCTCCGGGAGAGGGTCGGGGTGAGGGCAGCGGCGGTTGATGCAACGACAACGAACATGAACGTCCCGAACGCACCTTTTCACCGGCCCCGGCGCTGCGTTGCTGTCGCCGCGACGGCCCTCGCACTCGCCGGCTGCGCGATCGGCCCGACCTACCAGCAGCCCTCGACCGCCATGCCCGCGTCCTGGAAGGAAGCCCCCGCCGCCGAAGGCTGGCTCCCCGCCGCGCCGGCGGACGCCCTGGACCGCGGCGAATGGTGGAAGCTCTTCGGCGACCCGGTGCTCGACGAGCTGGCCGCCCGCGTGCAGGTCTCCAACCAGAACATCGCCGCGGCCGTGGCCAGCTACACGCAGGCCCAGGCGGTGGTGCGCGAGCAGCGCGCCGCGCTGTTCCCCTCGGTCTCGGCAGGCGGCAGTGCGGACCGCTCCGGCGCGCGCAACACCTCGCCCAGGACCTCCACCAGCGCCTCGCTGCGGGCCGACTGGGCGCCCGACGTCTGGGGCCGGCTGCGCCAGGCGGTGGGCGGTGCCCAGGCCAGCGCCCAGGCCAGCGAGGCCGACCTCGCCTCGGCGCGCCTGTCGGCCGTGGGTGAGCTCGCGACCAACTACTTCTCGCTGCGCGAGACCGATGCCGAGCTGCGGCTGCTGGAGGTCACGCTGGAGGGCTACCAGCGCAGCCTGGAGATCGCGCGCAACCGCTACAACGCCGGCATCGCGGCACAAACGGACGTGCTGCAGGCGCAGACGCTCTACGTCAACACGCAGGCCGAGCGCGTGGCGCTGAAGCGCACCCGCGACACGCTGGAGCACGCGATCGCGGTGCTGGTCGGCGCCGCGCCGGCCGACTTCAACCTGCCTGCAGCCGAGTGGACCCCCACCGTGCCCGGCATTCCGACCGGGGTGCCTTCGACGCTGCTGCAGCGCCGGCCCGACATCGCCGCGGCCGAGCGGGCGGTGGCGGTGGCCAATGCGCAGATCGGCATCGCGCGCACGGCGTACTTCCCGAGCTTCAGCTTGAGCGGTGCGCTCAGCAGCAATGCGAGCCGCGTGGGTGACCTGTTCAACGCCTCGAACATGTTGTGGTCGCTGGGCCTGTCGGTAGCGCAGACGGTGTTCGACGCCGGCGCCATCGGCGCGCAGGTCGACCAGGCGAAGGCGGCGCACGAGGCGGCGGTCGCACGCTATCGCCAGACCGTGCTCACCGCCTTCCAGGACGTCGAGGACCAGCTCACCACCGGCGCGAGCCTGGCGCAGCAGGAAGGCCTGCGGCGCGAGGCGTCAGCGGCGGCGGACCGCAGCGAGCAGCAGTTCCTGAATCGCTACCGGCAGGGGCAGGTGAGCTACACCGACGTGGTGACGGCGCAGGTCGCTGCGCTCAATGCGCGGCGGACGGTGGTGCAGTTGCAGGTGAGCCGGCAGAGTGCGGCGGTGGGGCTGGTCCAGGCCCTGGGTGGGGGGTGGCAGGCGGATTGGATGGCGACTGAGGCGTCGCGCCCCGGTTCCTGAGTTGCTCCCTTCCATCCGGGGGAGGGTTGGGGTGGGGGCACTCTGTGGGTTGATTGCGTACGGTGTGCTTTTGTTGAGTCCGGAGCCGGGAATTCGCCCCGGCGGGCGAGTCACTTTCTTTGTCTCGCCAAAGAAAGTAACCAAAGAAAGGCGACCCCACTGCGCGTGACCCTTCGCTTCGCTACGGGCAACCTGCGGTGCTCGCTTCAGGCGGGGTCCGCGCAAACTCGCTTCGCTCAAACACGCGCGGCCCTTTTTCCGCCTGAAGCTGCGCTCCTCGGCACGCGCAGAGGGGATTGGGGAGAGGTCGGGCCATTGCTTCGCTCGGCCGCCAACGGCCTCGCTGCGCGAGGCCTGGAAGAGGGGCATGCGTGTGCGCTCGGACGTGAGCATGAGCATGGCTGCGAGCACCAGCACCAGCACCAGCACCGACACGAGCATGTGCATGTGCATGTGCATGTGCGTGTGCGTGTGCGTGTGCGTGTGCGTGTGCGCGAGTGTCAGCGCGAGCGAGGACCCGAAGCTCTCGCCAACCTGCACACCACACAAGGACGCGCCACGGCGCGTTGGAGTTCAAATCCCCTCTGCGCGTGCCGAGGAGCGCAGCTTTTCGCGGAAAAAGGGCCGCGCGTGTTTGAGCCGCAGGCGAGTTTGCGCGGACCCCGCGAAAAGCGAGCACCGCAGGTTGCCCGTAGCGAAGCGGAGGGACGCGCGCAGTGGGGTCGCCTTTCTTTGGTTACTTTCTTTGGCGAGACAAAGAAAGTGACTCGCCCGCCGGGGCGAATTCCCGGCTCCGGCCTCACCACAACAGCAACGTACGCAATCAACCCACAGAGTGCCCCCACCCCGTCCCTCCCCCCGGAAGGAGAGAACGTGAAGACCTCAAGCGCCCCGCAGCCGAGGCGCCTGCAGGTAGGCGCCTGATTCGAACAGCTGCGCCTCCGCCTCGTCGATCCGCCGGATCACCGGCTTGCCGGCCCGGCTCGCCAGCATCTCCACCAGCGCTTCGGTCACCGCCACGCCGGCTGCGACCGACGGAAAGAAGGAGGGGCTGTCGATGGCGAACAGCAGGGTCTCGTCCGCCAGCAGCGACAAGGGCGACGCGATGCTGTCGGTCACCGCAACGATGCGCAGCCCCGCCGCCTTGGCCGCCTGCGCCACCTGCAGCGCCTCGCGCGAGTAGGGCACGAAGCTCGCAACCAGCAGCGCATCGCCCTTCTCGAAGGCGCGCAGCTGCATCTCCAGCGAACCGCCCTGGCCGTCGACCAGGTGCACGCTGGCGCGGAACATCCGATAGACGTAGACGAATGAAAACGCGATCGGGAAGCAGGCCCTGAAGCCCGCCGCGTGCACCGCGTTCGCCTTCTCCAGCACGGCGCAGGCCCGGTGCAGCGCCGCCTCACTCTGGCGGTGGGTGTTGTCCAGGTTGCGGCGCTGCACCTCGAACATCTCGGCGGCCAGGCCCTGGTCGCTGGCGCGGCCGACGAGCGTCTTGGCGCGCGCGCCGTAGGCATCGGGGGAGGCCAGCCCCATTTCGGCGGCCACCGCGTCCTTGAACTGCGGCCAGCCGGCGTAGCCCAGGTGCTGCGCGAAGCGCACCAGCGTGGCCGGCGTGGCGCCGGCACGGGTGCCGATGCCGCGCATCGAACTGGTGACCACCTCGTTCGGATGGTCGAGCACATGCTTGGCGACCTGCTGCAGGGCAGGGCTGAGGCTGTCATAGCGCTGGCGCAGATCGTCTTTGACGCCCATGGGTCTTCGTCTCCGGTTGGAACGAATGTACCGGATGGAGCAGCACCGTTGCATGCCATTCTTGACGGAACAAATGTTCCAAACAATAATTCTACCAGTACATTGGTTTCACATCAGCTCGACATGACGCACGTCTTCCACCGCCACCTGCGCCACGCGCCGAGGCTCGCCGTCGCCGCAAGCGGCATGACCATCCGCGACGCGGAGGGCCGCGAATACCTGGACGCCTCCGGCGGCGCCGCGGTGTCCTCGCTGGGGCACGGCCATCCGGACGTGCTCGCCGCGATGCACGCGCAGATCGACCGGCTCCCGTACGCCCACACCAGCTTCTTCACCAGCGAGCCGGCCGAGCAACTGGCCGACGAGCTGATCCGCACCGCGCCCCAGGGCATGAGCCATGCGTACCTGGTGAGCGGCGGCTCGGAGGCGGTGGAGTCGGCGCTCAAGATGGCACGCCAGTACTTCGTCGAGATCGGGCAGCCGCAGCGCACGCACTTCATCGCCCGGCGCCAGAGCTACCACGGCAACACGCTGGGGGCGCTGGCGGTGGGAGGCAACGCCTGGCGGCGCGCGCCCTTCGCGCCGATCCTGGTGCCGGCCACGCATGTCTCGCCCTGCTATCCCTACCGCGAGCAGCGCGCCGGGGAGACGCCGCAGCAGTACGGCCGGCGCCTCGCCGACGAGCTCGAGACCGCCATCCTGGGCCAGGGGCCCGACAGCGTGATCGCCTTCGTCGCCGAGACGGTGGGCGGCGCCACCGCCGGGGTGCTGACGCCGGTGCCGGGCTACTTCGAGGCGGTGCGCGAGGTCTGCGACCGCTACGGCGTGCTGCTGATCCTCGACGAGGTGATGTGCGGCATGGGCCGCACGGGCACGCTCTACGCCTGCGAGCAGGAGGGGGTGGTGCCCGACCTGGTCACCATCGCCAAGGGTCTGGGCGGCGGCTACCAGCCGATCGGCGCTGTGCTGGCGCAGCGGAAGATCGTCGAGGCGATGTCGCGGGGCAGCGGCTTCTTCCAGCACGGCCACACCTACCTCGGCCACCCGGTGGCCTGCGCCGCCGCGCTGGCGGTGCAGCGGGTGATCCACCGCGACGGCCTGCTGGCCAAGGTGCGCAGCGACGGCGAGGTCTTCGGCGCCATGCTGCGCGAGGTGCTGGGCGCGCATCCGAACGTGGGCGACATCCGCGGCCGCGGCTTCTTCTGGGGCGTGGAGCTGGTGTCCGACCGGGCCAGCAAGGCGCCTTTCGACCCGGCCCTGAACCTGCACGTGCAGATCAAGAAGGAAGCCATGGGCCAGGGCCTGCTGTGCTACCCCTTCGGCGGCACGGTCGACGGCAAGCTGGGTGACCACGTGCTGCTCGCACCGCCCTTCATCGCGAGCCGCGGCGACCTGCGCGAGATCGGGGCGCGGCTGGCCTCGTCCATCGACGCCGTCGTGCGCGCCGCCACGACGAGTTCCTAACCACCCTCGAGGAGTTTTCCATGGCCTTCCCACGCCTGCAGATCGCCGGCGCCGTCTTCGCGGCCGCCTTCACCCTGATGCCCCCGGGCGCGGTGCACGCGCAGGAGGGCGGCACGCTGGCCAAGGTGAAGGCCAGCGGCGCCATCACCATCGGGCACCGCGAATCCTCCTTCGGCTTCTCCTACCTGGACAGCGACCTCAAGCCGGTGGGTTACAGCATCGAGATCTGCAAGCGCATCGTCGAGGCGATGAAGACCGAGCTGAAGATGCCTGCCATCGAGATCCGCTGGCAGGCCGTGACCTCGGCCAACCGCATTCCGCTGGTGACCAACGGCACGGTGGACATCGAGTGCGGCTCCACCACCAACCTGGTCGAGCGGCAGAAGCAGGTGGCCTTCTCGCCCGACATCTTCCGCTACAACGTGCGCATGCTGGTGAAGGCCGATTCGGGCATCAGGACCATCGCCGACCTGCAGGGCAAGACGGTGGTCACCACGACGGGCACCACCTCCTTCCGCCTGCTGCGCGAGGCCGACAAGGGCCGCAACCTGGAGGTGAACAACCTGGCGGGCAAGGACCACACCGATTCGTTCCTGCTGGTGGAAAGCGGCCGGGCCCAGGCCTTCGTGCTCGACGACATCCTGTTGGCGGGGCAGATCGCCAATGCCCGCAATCCCAAGGACTTCATCATCACCGGCGAGAGCTTGCGCACCGAGAACCAGGCGCTGATGTTTCGCAAGGACGATCCGCAGATGAAGGCGCTGGTCGACCGCGTGGTCGGTGGCATGATGAAGTCGGGCGAGATGGAGAAGCTCTACAACCAGTGGTTCATGTCGCCGATCCCGCCCAAGAACATCAACATCAACTACCCGCTCAATGCCGAGACGAAGGAGGCCTTTGCCAATCCTTCGTCCAAGGGCATCTGAAAATCTTGTCGATGACCCGTATCGCCCTGATCCACGCGCTCGCCCATTCGGTGCCCCCCATCAACGCCGCCTTCGAGCGCGACTGGCCCGAAGTCCTGCGGATGAATCTGCTCGATGACAGCCTCTCGGCCGACCTGGCGCGCGAAGGGCGCGGGCTCGACGCGGCGATGCACGAGCGCTTCCAGCGGCTGGCGCAGTACGCGGTCGACACCGGCGCGCAGGGCATTCTCTTCACCTGCTCGGCCTTCGGGCCGTGCATCGAGGCGGTGGCGCGGCGGCATGCGGGGATACCGGTGCTCAAGCCCAACGAAGCCATGATCGCGGAGGCCGCGGCCGGCGCCGAGAACGGCAAGCTCGGGTTGATCGCCACCTTCCGGCCGACGCTCGAATCCATGCCGCCGGAATTCCCGGCCGGCGTCCAGCTGGAGCTCGCGTTGGCCGAGGGCGCACTCGATGCGCTCAATGCGGGTGACGCCCACACGCACGACGACCGCGTCGCCGCGCAAGCCCGTGCCCTGCGCGAGAAGGGCTGCACCCGCATCGCGCTGGCCCAGTTCAGCATGGCGCGCGCCCGCGCAGCCTGCGAGGCGGCCTCGGGCCTGCCGGTGCTGACCACTGTCGACAGCGCGGTGAGAGCGCTGCGCACGCGCCTGGCAAGGCACGCATAACGGTCCTCGCGCTTCGTCCTCTTCGCATGACGGTGCTCGGATGGGCACGTCGGAGGCGAAATGAATTCTCGCTTTTTGTCGCGCCAGTCTGAGCGCGCAGCCGGACGTTCCTAGCATTTGACGGTCGCCGACCTTCGGGTTTCACGAACTGCGGCCTGAGCTTCCGGCTTGTGTGCGGGAGAGGGTGCCACCGTTCAGGCGCCATCGCACGCCACGTGCGCGCTGCGCGCGTGGGGCCCTGCACGACCTGAGACCTCCCCATGAACAGAACGCATCGCAGTCTTTGGAACCCAGCGCTGGGCGCGTGGGTGGCCGCCCCCGAGAACGCCCGGGCACGAGGCAAGCGCAGCCGCGGCGCTTCGCGCATCGCGAGATCTTGTGCGCTGACGGCCGCGCTGGGAGGTCAGATACTGGCGCTGCCCGCGAGCGGCGCATTCGCTGGCATTGGCGTGCTCGCCCTGGGCGCTGCGACAACCGCCCAGGCGCAGGCTCAATCCGTAGGTCTTCATGGAGGTGACGGAGGCTGCACCATGGACTGTGAGACGCAAGGCGGCGTCGGCGGTAGCTCTGCGGTTCCAGATGGATCAGATGGATCGAATTCACTGTTTGATGGTGGTGGTGGCGGTGGCGGTGGCGGCGTCAGCTTGTCTACAGGCGCCGGAGGCAATGGTGGCGCAGGCGGCGGGGATGGCGAAAGGGCGGGGGGGCGCGGCGGCAGCGGCGGAAGCGTCGTCGAGACGACTCAAAGGAACAACATCGTCCCGCTGATCGGCACGGCCGGCGAAAACGGCGCGCGGGGAGAGGACGGACCGAACTTCAGCGGCGGCGGTGGTGGTGGTGGGGGCGGCGGCGGGTTTGGCTGGGTCCTCTCAGGCCCCGGCGTTGCAAGCAACTTGTCGCAAATCGAAGGGGGTATGGGGGGACGTGGCGGCATTGGGGGAGTTCGCTTGATCTTCGGCGAGAACCCGGGCGGGGCCGGTGGCGGCGGTGCCGGCGGCGGTGGGGTGTTGCTCACCGGCGCAATCAGCTTCACGAACAGTGGTTCCATGTCGGGGGGAGTGGGCGGGGCGTCGGGAGGCCAGAATATCGCCTGGGCCGGCGGCAGGGATGTCGGCGGCGACGGCGGCATGGGCATCGCGCTCACAGGCGGTGGGACCATCGACAACAGCGGCGTCATTGCCGGGGGCGCGGGCGGCGCCGGCAGCATCCGTGGCCCCAGCCCTATCGGCCGCACGGGCGGCAACGGCGGTGCGGGTGTCCTGCTCACTTCGGGCGGCACTGTGCTGAACACCGGAACCATTCGAGGCGGCGCGGGTGGTGGCCTGGATCTTAAATACGCCGACCCTGGCGCTGGAGGCGCGGGTGTCGTCGCGACCGGCAATACGAGCATCACCAACGCCGGGACCATCAGCGGCGGCCCGAGTGGCAATAGCACGACGCGCGCGAACGCCATCGACTTCTCCGGCGGCAACAACACGCTCA